>CAZPQC010000016.1:0-39739 GCA_964588525.1 uncultured Spirochaetaceae bacterium | reverse complement strand
GGGTGGCCCGGGCGGTGGACTTGAAAATCGCACTCAATCCTCTGCCCGCCTTCTCGGCGGCCGGACCCAGCTCCTCGCGCACCTTCTTGGTCGTGTCGGCCAATCCCTGCTTGGCCTTCTCAGCGGCCGGCCCAAGCTCCTCCCGCACCTTCTTGGTCGTCTCAGACACGGCCTTCCTGGCCCGCTCCGCAGCCGGAGTGATCTCCTTCTCGATCTTCTCCTGGATTCCTTCACTGAGCTCCTGAGCAGCTTTGCCGACCTTGGCGGCACCGCTGTTGGTCCTCTCGGCCACCTTCTTCACCTTTTGGGTAGCTTTCTCAGTAGCTGCTTTCAGCTTTGATGCGCTCGAAGTTTTCGCTTTGGTGCTTTTGACTTGCGACGGCTTACCCTGCTCGCTGCTCTGGTTCGGCGTCTCTGTTTTTTTCTCTGCCTTCTGCTCCGCTTTCTTCTCGGCCATTCCTACTCCTCCCCTGCGTTTGTTACAATTACTGGAAACAGACGTAGTACCGTACCTGTTAATTCGGCACGAAAATCGTACTACCTATAAGATACAAATTGCGAGGTTATCCGTCCAACCGATATTCACAGCTGCAGCACCGCGGCTCCTCTTCACCCTCTCTATATCCGGCGACCGCTTCGGCCACTCCCGCTTGCCAGCTGTGCAGGTGCTGATGGGGAATGCTGCGGTGCAGCAGGTCATCGGGGAAGTGGGCGCCGAAGCGGGAGAAGGTCAACAACAGCAGGTAGCGCTTGTCGCCCAGGTGGGTGATCATGCTCAAGACGGAACGTTTCCTGCCCGGGACATTCACGGCGAGGCGGCGGGCGTATTCGGCCGTGAGCGTTCGCCAGGGTACATGAGCGTCACAACAGTTAAAAGCCCTATTGGCTGGCCCGGCGAGCAGGATCCGATGGATGGCCGGACCGAGATTGGCCCCAACCATCAGGGAAACCTTCCTCAGTCCGCTGCCGCAGGTGAAAAAGGTTCCGTCCTGCAGCGCGGAGATGATCGTGGGGGAAAGATAGGAATCCCCCCTTCCCATTACGGCGGGAAGCCGCAGCAGGGTGTACCCCAAACCGCCGGACTCGATCGCGTGTTCGGCCTGGACCTTGGATGCCATGTAAGGAACAACGGGGATGCCCCGGGAGCGGCGGGTTCTTTCTTCGCTCCGATTCTGTCCCAGGGTTCTCCAGCCGTAAACCGAGATCGAGCTCAAATAGATGAAGTGAGATACCCCGTTCGCCTTTGCCCAGCGGATCAGACGTTTCGTTCCCCCGGTGTTCACCGCAACCATGCGGTTCCTCCGGATGCGCTGATCCACGATCCCCGCCGCGTGAACCACGGCATCGAAGCGGTTCAATGGAAGATTCTCGAATGTTTTCGAATCCGTTAGATCCAGGTAGGCCTCATTCGGGCCGGGGGCGCGTTCGTAGCAGGTGCCCACCACCTCGTGCTTCAACTGCCGCAAATCCCGAGTAACAACGGCTCCGATGAAGCCGTCGCAGCCGGTTACGAGTATCCGCATGCAGCAGTATACAGCCAATCGTCGCACCCGGGAAGCGTGCCTTGACCGGACCGCGTGAGGAAAGCTACGTTTGTACCGATAGTTGTCCAGGCACGGGTTCGGGCTTCCGGTTCCCACCCGTACCAAAACCATACTTTCGACCGGTCCCACCTATACTCCCAATTGCGTACACTTTGCCCGAAAGCTGCAGACGCTTCAGGCGTGCCTGCACAAAAAAACGTTGGGAGTTTTTTCAAATGATCCGTGATGACAATCTGCTCTGTCTTTATCTCAGAGAGATCAACCGATATCCCCTGCTCACCCGGGAGGAGGAGGAGATCCTGACCCGCCGCGCGGTCGGCGGGGACCGGGAGGCCAAGGAAGCGCTGATCCGCGCGAACCTTCGTTTCGTGGTCGCGGTGGCCAAGAGATACCGGACCAGGGATTTCCCGCTTCTCGATCTGATCAACGAGGGCAACATTGGGCTGCTCAAGGCCGTCGAACATTTCGACGTCAAGAGGGGATATCACTTCATCTCTTACGCAGCCTGGTGGGTGCGCCAGTCGATCCTCAAGGCCCTGTCGGATAAGTCCAGAATGATCCGTCTGCCGTGGAATCGGGCTAACGAGCTCGTTCATATCGAGCGCAAACGTCGGGAGATGCTGTCAGAGGACAGCAAGGCGGCGGATCTGGGCAGGATCGCCGAGGAGCTGGGCATGTCCGAGGGCCATGTGCACAACCTCATCAGCGTGTCCCAGACGCCCCTGT
This sequence comes from uncultured Spirochaetaceae bacterium, assembly GCA_964588525.1. Classification (GTDB taxonomy): domain Bacteria; phylum Spirochaetota; class Spirochaetia; order SZUA-6; family DRHE01; genus JAFGQJ01. Next base: position 37,469 of record CAZPQC010000016.1, on the reverse strand, counting down.
CCTTGGATTCTCCGGTTCAGGGGCTGAAGGGGGATGCGGATTTCTGCCTGTTGGGGGATTTGCTCTATGACACGGCGGGGGAGAGTCCCGAGGAAGCGGTGGTCAGTCAATCCCTCAGTGATCACATCCGGGATCTGCTGGAAACCCTCACGCCCAAGGAAGCGGAAATTCTGTCCTTGCGCTACGGATTGAACGGAGAAAAACGTCTCTCCCTCCGCGAGATTGGCCTGCAATACCGGCTTTCCCGGGAACGGGTCCGTCAGATCGAGAAGAAGGCGATAACCAAGCTCAGAGCCCCCTCCTGCCGGCGGCTGCTGGAGGCCTACGTGGCCTGAAGGTCAATGTTCGTGTCCGTGAGAATGTTCGTGTCCGTGAGAATGCTCGTGGCCGTAGGAATGTTCCGCCGGTCCCCCCAATAGATCGAGAGCGGAGGAAAGTTCCAGGTTGACCGCCTTCATCCGTTCGGCCGCCTCCCGCACCGCTGAGGCCGCCGGACCGGCTTTCTCACTCCACCTCAGGAAATCCGCAGCATGCTCCTTGTTGTGCTCGATCCAGTGCTGCAGAAGTACCCGCAGCTTGTCCGTTTCCTTCATGATTTTCCCTCCGCCTTCTCCAAGCTGTTCAGGTGCACGGTATGCTTGAGCAGATCGATATCCCGGATCGAGGCCTTTACCGTCCGCGGTTCTTCGAACAGGGTCGACAGTTCCACCCCATCCTCCGTGGGTCTGACCTGAATCACATCTTCCATAATCTTATCGCCGTCTAAAAAAACAGTAGCCTGGCACATGCATCACTCCTATAAATATTTTCTAGCCCTACCTAATAATATACTACGAATCGAGCAGCTGCGTTCAGGATAAAGCTTCACGGATACGGAGTGGCCTTGGCCGTGCTGCCCTTCCGCACCGGCAGCCGGACCCGGGGTGGCGACGATCCGGTAGTTCATGGTTGGGGAACGCCGGCACCGACGGCCGCGGGGTTACGTAGCAGCGAGGTCTGGGAAACGATCATCCCCGCCAGCATCAAGACGCAGCCGATCAAACCTCGCAGGGACAGCAGCTCTCCCAGGATCAGCCATCCCCCCAGTACTGCGAAGGCTCCTTCCAGGCTCAGGATGATGGCGGCGTGGGCCGGATGCGCCGTCTTCTGCACCACCACCTGGAGCGTGTAGGCGATTCCCACGGAACACAAACCCCCGTACAGAATCGGGACCGCGGCCTGGAGGATCCCCTGCAGAACCACGGTTTCCGCAGCGGCCGCCACGATCAGGCTGAAGAGGGCGCACACGGCGAATTGGATGCTCGCCAGGACGAGGGAATCCGTCTTGGGGGAAAACCAGCCGATCAGCTGCACGTGGGCGGTCCAGAATAGGGCGCTGAGCAGGACCAGGAAATCCCCCCTGGCAATGGTGAACCCTTGCGTTACGCTCAGCAGGTACAAACCCGCCACGGCCAGACCGGCGCCGGCCCACCGGCTCCAGCCCGCTCTCTGTCTCCAGAGCAGACCGGAAAGCGGAACCAGGACCACGTACAAGCCGGTGATGAATCCGGCTTTCCCCGCCGTGGTGTAGACGATCCCCACCTGCTGCAGGGATGCGGCGGTAAACAGAACCGAGCCGCAGAGCAGACCGTACAGCCACACCTTGCCGTCCCCGCTGGTCCCCGCAGCCTGCTTCTCCCCGGCGCTCGTGGTGCCGGTCGGACTCTTCCCCCGTACTTTGCGTCGGGATCGTCGGCCGAGGAGGAAGATGAGCGGGAGCAGGGACAGTGAGCCGAGGGCGAAGCGCACGCCGTTGTAGGTGAACGGCTGGACATACTCCATGCCGGCCCGTTGGGCCACGAAGGCAAAGCCCCAGATAGCCGCGGTCAACAGGAGAAGAAAGTCATCTTTGAAGGTACGCGGAGTCATTTCCTTTGGCAGCACTATAGCGGCACGTCCCCGGGAGTTCAAGCTCACTGCCTACTGGTCATTGCCTACAGGGAGGAGAGCAGCAGGGAGTAGGCGGCGGTGATCTCCTGACAGCGCCGTAACCCCTGGGGATTGATGTCCGGGTGGTAGATCTTCATCAGCCGCTTGTACTGAGCCTTGAGCAGCGGCCGGCTAAGGGCTCGGTCTTCCAGATTCATCGCCGCGCGGGCTCTGTGCAGATGCGAGGAAGGATCGAAGGGGTTCGCATCCGCCCGTTCCTGCTCCCCCCTCATCCGCTCTGCCTCCGCGGCGTATCCCTCCGCCACCGCCTGCCTCAACAGCCGTTCGATCAGAACGGCGAAGATGCTCCGCGTCTCCAACACATGCTTGCGGAAGAAAAACTCGAGCAGCCGTTTCACGTTGGTCTGCGCCAGCTGCGGGATGCCGAAGGAACGGTCGGCGCAGTACCTCGCCGCAGCCCGATCGATGAGCTCATCCAGGGGGAAATACTCCCGGAGGTAGACATCCCGGGCCCGTTCGAAGCGTCCGAAGGTTCGCAGCATGGCCGAGAACTGCCCGGAATCCACCTCATGATGGCGAAGCGCGGCGGCGGTATTGCCGAGAAAAACGCCCAGGATCTCCATCTGCTCGGGATGGCTGAAAAAGATCCCCGCCTTCTCAAGGCGGATCTCGGTTTCCGCACCGCAGAACAGCTCGACCAGGGCTACGAATTCCCAGATGTTCTCCTGACTGTAGCTCCCGGTAGCCGTCTTCAGGGAGATGAGGGGATGGTCCCCGCTTTCCGCCGCATAGATACGCCTGTAGAACTCCTCTCCGCCAACCCCCAGCAGGTCCCGGATCTCTCCGGCATCCAGAGACCAGGAATCTCCGTATTCTTCGAGCTCGGCAATGCGACGGATCAGTGGGTCAGGACAGGGATGCCGGTCTGCATTATTTCGCACTACCTCAATGTGATTCACGATCCGGCAAATGTCAAACACCCGCCATCAGGCTCATTCCGAAAAAAGAATTCGTATATTTTTCCTTGAATGAAAAAATCTTATCCACTAGACTTTACGATGAATAAAAACATTCAAGGAGGTGTTCTATGAAGCTTGTATCGACACTGCTCGTTGCCGCACTGCTGTTGGCCGGAGGCACCCTGCTACTTGCATCTCCCGGCCAGGAACCTACCGGTCCGGTGGAACTGATCTACTGGACCCACGAGGATCCGAACCGTACGCCCCTGGAGGAGAAGCTCATCGCCGAGTTCCAAAGCCAGAATCCCAACGTGACCGTGGTACGGGAGACCGGCCCTTCGGGCAAGATGGCCGAGAAGCTGCTCACCGCCTTCGCGGCGCAGAAAGGTCCGGATATCTTCAATCAGGGCGCTGAGGACGAGTGGCAGTACATCGAGCTGGGTCGCGTGGCTCCGGTGGATTTGAAGGTAGTCGGCTTCTCCAGTTACAGGGCCATGCAGAACGACTACCTGCCCGTGACCTTCAACGGCGCGTTGTACGACGGCAAGATCCACGGCCTGCCCATGGAGATCACCAACTGGTGCATCTACATCAACAACAAGTACTACCGTGAGGTCGGCCTGGACCCGGCCAAGGACTACCCCAAGACCTGGGAACAGATGGTGCAGGTCGCAGAGAAGCTGACCATCCGGGAAGGGGAGGTCATCAACCGCCGCGGCTTTGACTTCCGCTATCCCTGGTACCTGCAGTTCTTCGACCCCATGGCCAACCAGCTGGGGGGCACGGTTCTGAGCAAGGACGGCAAGAGCGGCGCCGTGGACTCCGCCGCCTGGGTCAAGCTGCTGCAGTACATGGCGGACTGGGGCCCCAACGGGCGCAACCTGGGCTCGCCGACCTACAAGAACGCCCGCAGCACCTTCAACAATGACGACAACTCGGTGGCCATGTGCATCTCCGGCCTGTACCAGTACGACCGCATCAAGGCCCAGAATCCTGCGTTTCTGCCCGAGGTCTCGGTGGTGCCCTACCCGCGCTTCCAGGGAGCCGTGAACGACAACGGCGCCGCGGTGTACGGGCATTACTACATGGTCAACGCTTCCTCGTCGCCGGCCGCGCAGAAGGCCGCCTGGAAGCTCACCTGGTACTTCAGCAGCCACGTGGAGGAGATGCTCGACCAGGTCGGGCTGATCATCCCCAGCAAGAAGCTGCTGGAAAGCGCGGTGTACAAGAACAAGAAGTTCAGCGACGTGTTCATCGCCGACATGGCCAAGTCGAACTTCGTCTTCTGCCACGTCAAGGGGGCGCAGATCCAGGCCGTGCTCAAGGAGATGGTGGAAGGGGTGATGCTCACCAAGGTGCCTCCCGCCGAAGCGGCCCGGAGGGGTCAGGAGAAGATCAACGACATCCTTCGCCAGTAAGGATCCGTTTCGGGTGCATCCTCAATGGGGGATGCACCCTTTTTTTTGCAATAGCTTTTCCCGGTCTCATGATTTAAAATAGCGACAAATGGGAATCCGACGCCGGCAGTACTGGGGCTGGATCTTCGTGCTCCCCGCCATCCTCTTCTTCGCCCTGTTCAGCTACTTCCCGATCATCAACTCCTTCGTAGCCAGCTTCCATGCCAAGGACATCATTTCCTTGAAGGCCCCCAAGTTCATCGGCTTTCAGAACTACCTCTACATCTTCACCAGCCAGGATTTCCTCAACTCGATCAAGGCCACCCTCTACTTCGCCATCGGCTGCTTCATCCCCCTGGTTACCGTGTCCCTGGTCATCGCCACGATCGTGGTCAGCCTGAGGCGATTCCCGAAAGTCCAGAACGTTTTCAAGATGATCTACTACTCCCCCTCGATCGTCTCCGGGGTGGTTTCGGCCACCATCTGGCTGCTGATCTTCGACCCCCGCGGTCTGGCCAACCAGTTCCTGAATTTCCTGGCCGCCAATCCCTCACCCGTGGACTTCAAATGGCTGGCCCTGCCGGCCATGGCCAGGCTGAGCACCATTATCATCTACTTCTGGAAGTACGTGGGCTACTTCGTGATCATCTACTTCGCCGGACTGGTGAGCATTCCCACCAGCCTCTACGAGGTGGCGGAGATCGACGGGGCATCGGCCTGGAAGAAGTTCTGGCGCATCACCATCCCCCTGCTCAAGCCGACCATCGAGTTCGTGCTCATCGTGGCCTTGATCCAGTGCGTGAGGACCTTCTCCATCCAGTACGTGTTCGTCCAGTCCGGCTCGCCGAGGGAGCCGATCAATGTGATCTCCCTGAACATCTACACCACGGCCATGCAGTATCACTCCCTGGGCAGGTCCACGGCCATGAGCGTGAGCCTGTTCTGCTTCATCCTGATCTTCACGATCGTGCAGCTGCGGATCTACCGCTCCGAGCGGGTCTCCTATGTGTGATAGGATTGCGCCATGCAGGTAAAGGTGGGACGGCTGAGAAAGACCCTCCGGCTGATCATACCCTTCGTCGTTCTGATCCTCTTCGCCGTGGCCATCCTGGTACCGATCGCCTTCATGCTCATCTCCTCGGTCAAGCATCCGCTGGACGTGTTCGAGTTTCCCTTCCGCTGGATCCCCCGACGCCTGCACTTCTACAACTATCTGCAGGCCATCGCGGGCAACGACCAGAAGTACTACTTCATCCGAAACACCTTCAACTCCCTGTTCATGGCCGGCTCCATCATGTGCCTGAACGTGCTTATAGCCTCCGCCGCGGGTTACGGCCTGACCAAGTTCCGCTTCAAGGGCCGACAGGTGGTCTTCGTGCTGATCCTGGCCACCATGATGATCCCCTTCGAGACGATCATGATCCCCCTGCTGATGCTGACGATCAAATTGCGAATCCAGGACAGCTACATGGGGTTGATCTTTCCGATCATGCTCACCGCCTTTGCCGTGTTCCTGATGCGCCAGAGCATACTGACCGTGCCGGACGACTATATCGATTCGGCCCGCATCGACGGGGCCGGAGAGCTGCGCATCTTCTTCAGCATCATCTTCCCCTCGGTGAGGCCAACCGCGGTTACCCTGGCCATCCTCGTGTTCCGGGAAGCCTGGGACAACCTGATCTGGCCGCTGATCGTAATACAAACCGAGAAGTATAAGACCCTGCCCCTCTACATCATCCGCTTCCTGGATGAGAAGTACGCCAACGAGGCAGCCCTGATGGCCGTGGCCGTTTTGGCCACGGTTCCCATCTTCGTGCTGTTCTTCGCCTTCTCCCGCTACTTCATCGGGGAGGGGATTCTCACCGGCGCCAAAGGGTAGCGTATCGCCCACGGGTGCTGAGGAGTCTCCGAGCGGGGGCGTAAACGGGAATGATCAGGACGCGGAGCTGTGTTTTCCCCTCAGGGTGTCCAGCTCTCTTCTTAGCTTGCCGGCGTCCGTGTACAGGAGAGAGTGGATTCCCAGCCTGCGGGCAGCCTCCACATTGACCTCCGCATCGTCGACAAATACGGTTCGCTCCGGAGAACAGCCCTCTTCCTCCAGGATGCGGGTGTAGAAGGCGGGATCGGGCTTGACCAGCCCCATCCGCTGGGAGGCGTACACCCTGTCGAAGATGTCGTAGTCGCCGTTTGTCTTGTGTTTCAGATAGTGAGGCTCGATTGTGTTGGTTCCCACGACCACCCGGGCTTCGCCTCTGAGCTCAAGGATAATCTCGATCACCTCCGGGTCGCGTTCGGGGTGAAAGTACAACGCCCAGAGATCCTGGTCGACACGCTGACCGCTCACAGCGGAGAATCTCCGCCAGAACTCCTCCGTGTTGATCGAACCGGCTTGAAGAGCGACGAACTCCTCGTAAAACTGGTCCAGCCACTGGTCCGCGGATATCCCCAACCGCTCGGCGATCCGGCCGCTGACGTCGGTGTTGCGGCTGACCACCCCGCCCATGTCAAATATGTACAGCTCGATCATTTGCATTAACTTACCTGAATCGGCGCGGCGTGTTGACCCCTTCTCCGATGTTCGACCTGCGTTAATATAGCAGATATACTGGAAAGTGAAAAAGTCGTTTAAAAACCTGTAGAGGACAGAAACATGAGGAAGCTCCATCTGGTGTGCAATGCCCACCTCGACCCCGTGTGGCTCTGGCAGTGGGAGGAGGGGGCCGCCGAAGCCTTATCCACCTTCAGAACAGCCGCCGATTTCTGCGATGCCTTCGAGGGGTTCGTCTTCAACCACAACGAGGCTCTCCTCTACGAGTACGTCGAGGAGTACGACCCGGCTCTTTTTCGCCGGATACAAAAGCTGGTTGCCCAGGGCAAATGGCACATTATGGGGGGCTGGTATCTGCAGCCGGACTGCAACATGCCCGCCGGGGAGTCGTTCGTGCGGCAGATCCTGCACGGGCGCTCCTATTTCCTCGAAAAGTTTCATACGGTTGCCGAAACGGCCGTGAATTTAGACCCTTTCGGCCACAGCCGGGGGCTGGTGCAGATCCTGGCTAAATCCGGATATCACTCCTACCTGTTCTGTCGTCCCCTGCAGGCCGACTGCCTCCTGCCCGACGACGATTTCGTGTGGATCGGATTCGACGATTCCCGAGTCACCGCCCACCGCAGCAGCGGGCACTACCTTTCAAAACGCGGTGCGGCGGCGGATAAAGTCAAACAGTGGATGGACGCCAACCCCGGCAGGAACACGGGCATGCTGCTGTGGGGCGTGGGCAACCACGGCGGCGGTCCTTCCCGGGTCGATCTGGACAGCCTGGAGGTCCTGAGGCGGGAAACCCGGGATTGGCAGATCCTTCACTCCCTGCCCGAGGGCTATTTTGAAGATCTGCGGAGAAACAGCCCTTCCCTGCCCGAGGTGAAGAAATCCCTCAATCCCTTCGCCGTGGGCTGCTACACCTCCCAGATCCGGGTGAAACAGAAGCACCGGCGGCTGGAGAACGAGCTCTACGCGGCGGAGAAGATGTGCTCCAGCGCCGCTGTGCAGGGACTGCTCCCCTATCCCCGGGAGCAGCTGCTGGAAGCCGCACGGGACCTGCTATTTTCCGAGTTCCACGACATTCTTCCGGGCTCCGCGATCGAACCGGCCGAAGAGGACGCGCTGCGCCGGCTCGATCACGGTCTGGAGATCCTTTCACGGGTTAAGCTCAAAGCCTTTCTCGCTCTCGCCGCCGGGCAACCTCGGGCAGAGCAGGGGCGAATCCCGATCCTGGCGTACAACCCCCACCCGTACCGGGTCTGCGCTGACTTTGCCTGCGAGCTGCAGCTGCCCGACCAGAACCGCAGCGGCAACCGCAGTGAGATCGAAGTGTTTCGCTCGGGAAAAAGATTGCCCGCCCAGCTGGAGAAGGAGCTGAGCCACCTGGCCATGGACTGGAGAAAACGTGTCGTGTTCCACGCCGAGCTGGAACCGAGCACCATGAATCGCTTCGACTGCCGGGTACGTGCTCCATCGGCGCCTGAATCGGTTAGTAGGGGCATCGAAAAGGATTTTCTGTTCGAAACCGAGGAGATCACCGTCCTCATTAACGGCAAGACCGGTCTGGTCGATTGCTACCGGATAGGCGACCGGGATTTCCTCAGGCCCAGCTCGTTTTCCCCGGTCGTGCTGAAGGACACGCCCGACCCGTGGGGCATGACTGCTCATCGCTTCGGCCCTCAGGCCGGCCGTTTCGAGCTGCTGTCCCCGGAACAGGCGGCGGAGCTGTCCGGTATCCCCGGCGCGGGTTTACCCCCGGTACGCATAATCGAGGAGGGGGAAGTCCGCACCGTGGTGGAGGCCCTGTTCGGCTACGGCCGCTCTTTCCTGAATCAGCGCTACTGCCTGCCAAAACACGGCAGGGAGCTCACCATCGAAATCAGGGTGAATTGGAATGAGAAAGACAGGATGCTCAAGTGGACCGTGCCCTGTCCCTGGCCGTCCCCACGCTGCATCCGGCAGGTCGCTTTCGGAGCGGAGGAGCTGCCCGAATCCGGAGAGGAGGGGGTGTTTCAGAAGTGGGTTCTCCTCAGCTCCGAGCAGGAGAACATCGCTCTGAGCTGCATCAATGACGGCATCTACGGGCTCGATTTCGACCGGGGCACGCTGGGCCTGTCCCTGCTCCGCTCTCCCGCCTACTCCGCCCTCCCATCCGCAGGGAAGCTGGAAATGCCGAAAGACCGCTTCCTGCCCAGGATCGATCAGGGGGAGCGGAGGTTCAGCTTCCGGGTGTGCGGAGGCGAGCTCCGGGAGCGGCTGCGGCACGTCGGGCGGGAAGCGGCCGTACACAACGGACCGCCCTTCCTGCTGTCCTGCTATCCCGCAGGGGAGGGGAAAACCGTGCAGCCCCTGGTCGAGCTGCACGACCCGGTCATCGAGCTTTCTGCATTCAAGCAAGCCCACGCCGGCCGGGACTACATCGTTCGCCTGTTCGAACCCACGGGAAAAGACCGCTCCGCCGTAATCGAGATCCCTCCGGCGGGCATCAAGAAGACGCTGCGGTTCAAGGCCTTCGAGGTGAAAACCTACAAGCTCGATCTTGAAAGCGGGACACTGTCGGAGGTGAGCATGACCGAACAGGATCTGTGAAGGGGAGGCTGCGGGCTGAACCCGCGGTACATGGAGAAATCCAAGATCCCGGCTCCTACCGTCTTCTGCGAAGAAAATCTTCGAGCAGGGACCAGAGGCGCAGATAAGTTTTATAGCGTTCTGCGTAAAGCGTGACGTTTGCCGCTTCGGGCTCGAAGCGGTCGCGGATGCGCACCGTGGCCGCGGTTCCCTCCCCCAAAGAAGAATAGATGCCCGTGCCGTTGCCGGCCAGAATCGCAGCACCCAGGGCTCCGGCCTCCGTGACGTCGGTCCTCTCGAAGGGGCAGTCCAGGATATCCGCGCAGAGCTGGACCCAGGCCTCGGATCGACTCCCTCCGCCTACCGCGCGGTAGCGCCTGGGATGGATGCCCGCCCCCGGAAGCGTGGAGACGCTCTCCTTGAGCGAAAAGATCGAACCCTCCAGGATTCCCTTCAGGACGTCGGCCCGCCGGGTGTCCAGGCGCAGCCCCGCGATCACGCCGGAGGCGTCGGAGATGAACTCCGGCGGTCCCATGAAGGCAAAGTGGGGAAGCACCACCACGCTGCTCGGATCCTCGGGAAGCTCGGCGAAGAGGCGGTCGTACACATCCCTCCCTTCGGCTTGGGCCCTGCGGTGCTCCTCGGCGGCAAAGGTGTCCCGGTACCACCTGACCACCGACCCGCATTGATTGTAGATGAAGCTGACGAAGCGATCGGGTCGGGCGTGGTGCTCGGTATTCAATCCCCTTTCGATCATCACCTCGGGAGCCGGCCGCTCGGCGAACACGGGTACGATGCACAGGTAGGTTCCCATCCCGAACATGGCATCCCCCTCTTCGGTCACTCCGCTTCCCAGGGCATTGGCGCACTGATCGTGGGCTCCGGAGCAGATCGCCGCTCCCTCCGGCAGGCCGAGCTCCTCGGCAGCCTCCCTGGATACCCGACCGATCAGCGTACCGGAGGGGACAGTCTGGGGAAACTTGTCCCGGTTTAGAGCGCTCCAGGACAGCAGCCGATCGGACCAATCGGTCCGGTCGACGTCGAACAGCAGGCTGCGATTGGCCAGGGAGTAGTCGGCCGCCGGCTCGGCTCCCAGCATGAAGGACACGAATCCGCTCCAGAACAGGAACACCTCCGCCCGCTCATACACCTCCGCCCGGTTCCGCTTGATCCACATCAGCTTGCTCAGGCTGTAGGGGCTTCCCAGGGTGTTACCGCTGATCCGGTACAGGGTCTCCTGGTCCAGGCGGCTGCCCAGATCCTCCAGGAATTCATCCCCCCGGGGGTCGAACAGCAGCAGGGAGTCCCCCAGGATCTCCCGGTTGCGGGTAACCGGAACCAGAGACTCCCCCAGGGAGGTAACGGCCAGGGCTGTTACCGCATCGCTGCAGCGTCCCACCGTCTCGGCGATCGCCTCCTTGATCTTCCCCCATACCACGAGGCTCTCCAGCTGCCCCCAGCCCGGTTCGGGGCTCACAAAGGCGTACTCCCGGTAGGCGGAGGACAGGATCTTTCCATTATGAGAAAAGATCACCACCTTGCAGCCACTGGTTCCCACATCGATCCCCATGAGGCTCATAACAAACTGCTCCTGCTTCCGCTCAGTCGAAGATAATCCCCGAGCAACCAGCGCGCGCGCCGATACACCGCGCTCTGGGCCTCCGCCTGCTGCCCGCCGTCCCGCAGCGCCCGTTCGTACGCCTGCCGGATATCGGCCCCGATATTCATCTTGGCGATTCCATGCTTCATCGCCTCCAGCACGTAGCTCTGCTGGATGCCCGAACCGCCGTGAAGCACGAGGGGGATGCCCGCCGCCTCCCTGATCGCCTCCAGGTGCCCGATGTCGAGCCGGGCCGCCACCTTCTGCTCGTCCCGCGCCGCCTGGCTGATCCGCCCGTGAATGTTGCCGAAGGCGACCGAGAGCCAGTCGCAGCCGCTTTCGGCGGCAAAGCGCGCCGCTTCCCGGGGATCGGTGAAGCCCCGGCCGGAGCTGAAGAGCTCCTCGTAGGGCGGAAGGGGCCCCTCTTCATGACCGAGCACGGCGCCCAACTCGCCCTCGCAGGGGATGTCCGCCTGGTGAGCCAGCTCCGCAACGCTACGGGTTTCCCGGATGTTCTCCTCCAGATCCAGCCGGGATCCGTCGACCATGACCGAATCGAATCCCAGCTCGATGGCCTCCCGGATTATCTCGAGGTGATCTACCCGCCGGCCGTCCTCGTCGATCACGGGGATGTGATCCAGATGAAGCCGCACATAGGCCGGGTCGGCATGCTTGTGGAATTCCTCGTAAACCGCCGCCATGCTGCGGCTCTCGAACTTCCGCCACTCCACCCGGGCCACCTCCAGCAGGGCGAACACGTCCTCATCCACGACGGCCCGGATCACCGGTTCCACCATGGGCAGATAGGGGATGTTGAACGCCGGAACTAAAAGCCCGGACTTCCAGGCCTTGGCCACGATCCGTGCTGCTGGATTCATTCTTTTATTCCTTTCGATCAGTTTTATCGACCGGCTCCCCGCCTCCTCCATCCTCCCCGCTGCGCTGGGCGAGAAGCCGCAGCAGGGCCTCGTCCTGCAAAGCGCCCCGATCCGCCAGCGCGGCCAGGCTCCTGCGGCTGATTCCCTTGTGGATCGTGTGAGGCGAGGTGACCGAGGCTGCGGCCAGGAGCACCCCCAACACATGGGTCGTAGACGGCGGCAGCCCGAGGGCTATAGCGGCGATCATCCCCGCCAGGTGAGCATCTCCGGCGCCGCTGGTGGTGATCACGGGAACCTCGATCGCCGGCAGGTAGTGCAGCCCCCGTCCGTCCCAGCTCCAGCTGCCCGCGGTCCCGGCGGTCACCGACAGCATCAGCTGCGGATGGTTGCGGCTGAGCCGATCGATCGCAGTTTCCGCAACAGCCTGGTGCTCCAAAACATCGCCGTTCACCTCCGCCAGGCTGCAGGCTTCGTCCCGGTTCAGGGCCAACAGATCCACCCGCTCCAGGAGCCCGTCTCGGCGCACCCGCCCCATCTCCCCGCTCGAAAAAGCGGCCACCCGAAACAGACCGTGGTGCGTGGCCAGTTCGAGCAGCTTCGCCCGAGCCTCCAGGGGGACCTCCGGCAGGGCCACGGCGATGCCGTTTCCGCCCGCCCGGCGAAACTCCCCCTCCGCCTCAGCCACCAGATCGGCACTCACCTCCCCGCTGGCCGAGTCCTCCGTGGTCAGGTTCCCGCCGGAACCGTCGGGATAGAGGAAGCAGAAGGAGTAGAGGGTGGTTGTGCCGGGCAGCATATCCACGAAGCGCAGGTCGAGATTCACCTCCCTCATCTCGTCGAGCAGGCGGGTCCCCGCTTCGTCATCCCCCACCCTGCCGATCGGAACGACCGACATCCGCTCGCCGAGAAGCGCTTTGACATAGTGGCAGAGGATGTGCAGCTTGCAGTAATCCCGCCGGTCAAGAAATCGCCCGCTCCGGCTCTCCTCCCGACCCAGGGTATGGTCGCCGCGAAGCAGGAAGAAGCTCCCCGTGCCGATCCCCCCCGTTCCGATGAGGGTATGGAAGCGAAGGTTTCTGCCCTGGATGTTGAGCAGACCCTCTGAATTTCTTTCCGCCACCTCTTCGGGCTCTCCTCTCACCCCTCCAGTCCGAGATCCCACTCCGGATGAAGGCTGATCGGGTGTGCCGCGGTCTCCACGGTGGCGGTGATCAGGGCATCCGGATGTTCCTGGAGCAGGGTCAGGGGATACTCCGGATCGGGAGGGCTGAACAAGGCCACGCGCAAAGCGGTCTGCTTCCAGGCTCCGGTGTCGGAGAACAGACGCACCCTGGCCGCGGACAGGCATTCTCTAAGGCCCAGGGTCACCGACATGGGCGGAACGAACTGGTAGGCGGTCCCGAAGCTGCGTTGGGCCAGGGCCAGGATCGTATCCCAGTTGTTCTCCTGGATTCGAACCGTGCTCCCCCGCAGCTGCTCGAGGGAGATCGAGCTGTAGGGATGGCGCCGGGCCTGGTTGTAGGCGACGTGGCCGTCCTGCCCCCAGCCGCCGTAGGTGAGCCGGATCGGCGCCGAGGCGATCTCCAGCCGGATTCCCTCCACGTTGTCGGGACGCAGCCAGCGGCGGTTGCCCTCCGGCACGCGCAGCTCCGCATCCACCGGTTCGTAGAACTGCCGCTCCATGGCGCCGCGAAAGCTGTAGGGATGGCTGCGGGGAAGCTCCCGTCCCTGCCAGTCCAGGCATTCATCCATGTGGAACACGACGAAGCGCTGTAGCGATACCTTCTCCCGGTTCACCAGACCGGTGAAGGGCCGGTACCAGCAGCTCGGTCCGCAGGGGATGATCGCCCGCAGCTCCTCCCCCCTGCCGGCGGCTGCCTTGATTTCCTCTACCAGCTCCCGGGCCATCAGCCGGCCCATGGCGGCGGAGTCCTCGACCAGCCTGAAGGGCACTTTCAGATCCGGATGTCCCTCCAGCTCCTGATAGGGGACCTTGCACCAACGGTACAGCTGTTTCGTGCTAATCGGCATGCACATGCTCTCCTTGCTTGTTCAAGCGGTTGATCCGATCCGCAAAGCAGTCGCAGCCGCCGACCGGTCTTACCCGTAGATCGGCTTCAGGCCCGGGACCAGCCGCAGGGCGTTCTCATGATAGATCTTTTTCAGCACTTCGTCGGGAAGCCCCAGGCCGTAGATCCGCCAGCGGCTGTGGCCCCAGCGCCCGATGTAGTCCGGATACTCGAAGTACTCATCCCGGGTCTCCAGGAAGCGGAAGTAGCAGCGGTAGATGTCCGGCCGGGGCGGCATGTCGGATCCGAACAGGATGCGGTCCTGGTACTTGATGATGAACTCCCGCGCCGTGTAGGGCTGCCGTCCCAGCTCGTCGATTCGGGCCGAGATATCGATGCAGGCATTGAGATGCCGGTCGAGAAAGCGGGAGACATACTCCAGATCCTCCGGGTAATTGGCCACGTGGGGGCAGAGAAAACGCGTACCCGGGTGTTCGGCGACCAGGTGATCCCGCTGCTCCAGGAGCTGCTGTTTGGAGAACTCCGCACCGTGGAAGCTCCAATCAACGAACTCCTGCAGTGACTGGTAGTGCTCGTTGTTCGCATCCACGGGAAGGAAAAATCCCAGCGGATCCGAGGTGTGGATCAAAACGGGGATGTCCAACTCCCCGGCCCGCCGCCAGATCGGAAACAGACGGCTATCATCCACCGGCAGCATCGAGCCGTCGTTGTCCCTGAACTGCAGGCCTAACTCCTTGGTGACCTTGAGTCCCAGGGCGCCCTGCTGCACATCCTGCTCCAGGTGCCGGATGCACAGCTCTACCCATCTTTCAGGCGATCCGTCCGGGTTCTCGGTGCTCCGAAAGAGGGTGAACTCATCCCAACGGGCGAAATCGGACATGGTGAAGGCGGCAAAGCGTCCGGGATGGGGCCGGCAGTAGGTGTCCAGATACACCTCCAGATCGCGCGGCTCGATCGTGTAGCCCGACTCGTCGTAGGGCAGCCTGACGTTGCCCGTGACATTGAGAAAGACCCTCACCCCCGCCTCATCCATCGCCCGCACCAGCTCCGAGGCCGGGATGTCTCCGAACAGGTGGGTGTGAGCGTCGATCACCGGAAAGCGCGCCTGCGGCGGTGTATTGTCAGCAAGATTGAGCAGGGACTTAGGTTTGAACTCTTTGACCAGCAGATCCTTCATTCTTCCTCCAACCGCGATCAGACCACGGTCCGCCGCTGCTACAGGGCTACGGCCCGGACCCCGGTGAGCTCGCAGAAATCCACCAGAGCGGGATACAGATCCTCCCCGTAACCCAGGCAGGCGTATTCGTTGCCCCAGTTCTGAAGCAGCTGCTCGATGTCGCAGTGGGCGGTGACAAAACCGTGGGGCCAGAAGGGGATCCCGCACTCGGCCAGCCGTTGCTCGAGCTTTGCCGCCGGAGGCTCGAAGATCGAGCAGCGGGTAATCACCATCCGGAACTCGCCGCAGACCCTGCCCAACCGGGCCAGCACACCCTCCCCGACCTTGCAGATCAGCTTCACCGCCAACCCCCCGGCCTCACCCTCGGTGGGAATACCATGCTCGGCGAATCCCGCCGGCCCGAGTTTCCCGGCCAGGGACGGGGGTACCGCGCCGTCGCCGATGATCTTGATTTCCCGGTTGCTCTTGTCGATATGCTGCAGATCCCCGTAGTACACCGGATCCGTGCTCAGCTTCATGAGAAGAAACACGCTGAGGGCGGTGTTGAAATCTCCGAGGGTGGAGGTGGGAACCCCGTCTTCCAGCATCATGCTCTGGGCGAAGCAGGTGGCCGAGTACTCGTCGCCCAGCCCGGGAAAGGACTGGATGGTGTAGAAATCGAAGCCCTCCTCCTGAACCAGGACTTTCAAAGCCAGATACAGACGAATCGAGCGCTCATTGACGAGGTTCCGGGGCGGTTCTTTTCCAAACAGCTTTACCAGCCGCGGACCCAGTGCCTCGACCTCCGCCGCCGGCAGCTGTTCGGCCCGGCGGAGCAGCTGGGTGGTGTCCCGGGAATCGATGTCCACGCCGAACATCCGCATCCACTGGGAGGGATCGGCTACCCCGCAGGTCTGGCCCATGCCGCGTCCGCCGAAGGTTCCGATCGTGGCCATGTTGAGCAGATTCTTGAGATGGGAGGCCCGGCAGTAGCCGGCGATCCGCTCGATCCCCTCCTCATCCTCCGCGGCGGCGTACACGAAGCGGTGGGCGATCCCAACCTCCAGCAGCGCCCCGTGCATTACCAGTCCTCCCACCGGCCGCCAGCCCTGGGAGCCCGGATGCGTCCAGAGCACGATCGCCTTGCCGGACAGGGAGAAATCCCGGACCGCGGCGATCAGGTGAGCCGCCCAGACCCAGGTTCCTGAAAACAGGATCAGGCAGTCCACCCGATCGTCCCTCTTCATCGCCCCCAAGGCGGCAGCGGCCTCCGGCTTGCTGGCGATGATCGTTTCGTGGACGACCAGCTCCACGCCCCGCTGCTCGAGGACCGCCCTGGAGCGGTCGATGACGGACTGATCGATGAAGGGAGTCCCCATGGGATCTTTCAGGCCATCCTTGTGAACCCCGAAAACGATGAATCCGGCAGTGGGTTTGATCATATCTTCCTCCTCAAATCGGATCGATGGTCTGTTCGCTGGAGATCAAATCCAGGTTCCACACATTGACCTGCTCCGGCGTCTCGATGAGGTATCGCGCGGCCCGGGCAACATCTCCCGCTTCCAGAAAACGGACATCCTTGGAAAGGGTGATTCCCGCCTTTTCCGCCCAGTGGGTTTGGATCGCGGCGGGAGCGAGGATGCTCACCCTGATCCCGTACTTTTTGACCTCGTTCATCAGCGACCGGGAGAAACCCTCCACCCCGTGTTTGCAGGCCGTGTACACGGCCAGCCCCGGCCTGGATCGCTTGCCCAGGATCGAGGAGACATTGATGAGGTGCCCGGAGCCCTGCCGCTTCATCACCGGCAGGGCCGCTTTGCAGCCGTAGAGCACGGATGTCAGGTTGACCGCCAGACCCTCGTTCACCTCTTCCAGGGTCAGCTCGTCGAACTCGGCGGAACGGATCCCCCAACCGGCGTTGTTGATCAACACGTCGAGGCGCCCGTATTCCTCTACCGTCCCCTCGACAAAGGCCCCGGCCTGTTCCCAGACCCCCATGTCCGCCGCAATGGCCACGGCACGGCCCCCGGCCGCGGTGATGGAAGCGGCGATCTCCTTCAGCAGAGCCTCCCGCCGGGCCGCGATCGCGACCCGATAACCTGCCCCGGCCAGAATCTCGGCCATGGCCTTTCCGGAACCGGAGGAGGCCCCGGCTATGGCCACGACTTTCCTGTCAGCGGCGACTTTCCTGTCAGCCATGCTTCACTCCTTTCGCTTCGAGCTTTCACGGCCTTCCCCCCGCTACACTCATCAAGGCACCAGAACCGCCTTGAGGATCGGCGCCTCCCCCCGGTCGCTTGCCAGAAAAACCTCCCGGAGCTCATCGAAGGAGAAGGTCCTGTTCACCATCAGGGATGCATCGAAACGCCCGCTCTGCAGGATGCGGATCGTATCGGGGAAGTTCTGGGCCGGCTCGGCAAAGGTCGGGATCAGGGAGATCTTGCCGAAGACGAGCTTGTTCACGTCGATCGTGACCGTGCTCCGCCCGCCCAGGTCTATTCCGATGAATGATACGGTGCCGCCGAAGCGCACCATGTCCAGACTCTGAGGCAGGGTTCGGGGAGAGGAGGTCACCAGAACGCTGTCGGCACCATCGGGGAACTCCCTCTTCACCGCCTCCACCGCATCGACCTCCAGTGCTTCCACCACCGCATCGGCGCCCAATTTCACTCCCGCCTCCAGGCGGGCCCGGCCCCGGATACGCTTGCGCGAAGAGCCGACCAGCAGCACCTTGCCCGCCCCCTGCATCTTGGCCAGGTACACGCACATCAGACCGATGGGTCCGGGACCGGTGACCACCACGCTGCCGCCCAGGGGGATCCGGCCGTTCAGCACCGTGTTGTAGGCCACGGCCATGGGTTCCACCAGGCTGGCATGAACCCACTCGATCCCGTCGAACGGCTCGAGCAGATGATAGTTCACCGTCATCATCTCCGCCATCCCCGGCTGGCCGCCCAGATCGTACATGTTGCGGCAGAGGTAGGGCTTCCCCGATTTGCAGTGCCCGCAGATGCCGCACTGGGCCACATCTTCCACGATCACCCTGTCGCCCGATTTGTAGGGGATGTTCCCGCTGCCGACCTCCACGACTTCGGCTGCGATCTCGTGCCCCAAAGGCTGATAGTCGCCCTGCCAATCCCGGGCGAAGTGCAGATCCGTGCCGCACACCCCGCAGGCCTTCACCCGGACCAGCACCTCATCCGTGCCTGGTTTGCGGGGCTCGAAGTCGCGAATCCGGATGTCGAAGGGGGCACGCGCAAAAGCAGCTTTCATCAATAACAATATCCTTCCGTCAATAGTGGTTCACCCGCCGACTCTGCACCATCATTTTGCCCGGAACAGGGAGCCGCGGTAGTGAGCTGTAACCGGGTCCTGCCAGTGCCGACGCACCGCATCCAGGTCGGAGAATACCTTGTGGAAAGCCTCGGTGTATTTCTCCACCACGTCCATCCCGTTGGGCGGATGGTATCCCACCACCGCGGTGTAGCGCCGGCAGAGCTCCCGGGCATTGGGATAGTGTTCAGCACGATACACCATCCGTTGCCCCGCTTGCGAGAATTTCCACGGGTAGCCGCTTCCGGAGAAACCCATCTTGGTCTGGAACAGATCCTGGGCCGGAACGGGCATGGTCTGCCACTGCCCCAGCTGCACCCCCTCCATGAACAGGGCCTTCTCCATCCCGATCCGGAACTGCTCAGGCTTCAGATCCTCCATCCCGACCTCCTCGGGGTAAAACTCCACGATGTACATCCAGTATACGCACTTGCACTCATCCGGAACGTAGGGAGGATGAACGCCCGGGATCCCTTCCAGCTGTTCGGTGAGATAATTGCAGTGCCGGATGCGGATCTCGTTGTGCTCATCCAGGCGCTCCAGCTGGGCCCGGGTCAGGGCCGCGGGCAGCTCCTGGGTCCGGTACATGTAGCCTAGGATCGAGGCGTTGTAGAGGCGAAGCTGGGTCTCGTCATCGATCTCGTCTCCGAACATGCGCAGCATCCCCGCCCGCATGTGCAGATCCGCCGCATCCGTAACCAACAGTCCGCCTTCACCGCAGGCCAGGTTCTTGGAGCTGTTGAGACTGAAGGCGGCCAGCTCTCCGAACTGTCCCACCTTCATGCCCCGATACTCGGCGCCGTGAGCCTGGCAGGCGTCCTCGATGACGTGCAGGTGGTGCTTCTTCGCCACCTCCGTGATCCGGTCCATATCCGCCGGCAATCCGTGGAGGTGAACCGGGATGATCGCCCGGGTGCGCCCGCTGATCTTCTCCTCGATCAAGGCCGGATCGATCGTGTAGGTCCTGCGGTCGATATCTACGAATACGGGGATGGCGCCGGCGTGCAGGATGCAGGAAGCGGAGGCCAGAAAGGTGTAGGCGGGAACGATCACCTCGTCCCCGGGACCGATATTCAGGGCGGCCAGGGCCATGTGCAGGGCCGCGGTGCCGCTGGAGGTGGCCAGGCAGTATTTGCGCCCCACGTAGCGGGCCCACTCCTGCTCAAGGGCCAGGGCCTCCGGCGCCTCCCCTCCGCAGAGAAACTCTCCGTCCAGGACCCGCAGCACCGCCTGTCGATCCCGTTCATCCAGAACTGGCCAGGGCTTGATCGCTTTCCCGTCGAGTACAGGTTTTCCCCCGTCTATTGCCAGTTTTGGCGCCATCACAGATTCCTCCTGAATCGGTTGTTCGTTGTAGGTTCTCCGAGGGCGCCGTTACTCATTGTCTCCCAACTCCCACAGCCGGCGCTCAAAGGTGGACCGACTCCTGTACCAGAGGCCAGACCTCCAGGGCACAGACCGAGGAGATCCCTGCTCCGTATCCTCGCGATACCCCCGTTACCAGGGCGATCTTTCCATCTGAATTCCTCTTCTCAAGTGTCTGTGTCCTTTCCATCTGTCCCTCAGCCTCGGAGTCTATTCGGCAGCTCCCGCCCCTCGTATACACCGAATTGCCGGCCGGCATCCACCAGGGCGCGAACATTCTCAAAAGGTGTTTCGTAGGCCAGGGTGCAGCCCGGGCTGAGCACGTACCCTCCACCAGGAGCGAACAGCTCGATTTCTCTGCGGACCTGTTCCCGGATCTCTTCTTCCGTACCCCGGCAGAGAAGCTCTACAGGATCCAGGGTACCGAAGAGAGTGACCCGACCGGCGGTCAGTTCCCGCACCTTGCCCGCCTGAATCTTATGATCCAGCTCCAGATACAGGGCTCCGGAACGGATCATATCGGCAACGATCGCCGTCGCATTTCCACAGATGTGGATGCCCAGACCGATTTTCTTTTTCTTTAAACGCCTCACCAGCTTCCGTTCGTAGGGCAAAGCGAAGCGGCGATACAGCTCCGGGGAACAGACATCCGGGCCGGCGATGCTGTCCCCGATCAAAGTGATATGGGAACCTGCGGCGGCCTGAGTGCAGGCCAGCTTGAAGATCTGCTCCTCGGCGTAGCTCAACAGTCGCTTTACTCCCTTTTGACTGTGCGGATCGAGCAGAGCGGTCAGGAAGGCCTCAGGCCCCAGGATCTCCGCGGCCAAGCTGAACGGACCTTGATCGGATTCTCCCCGGATGCATACCTCCTTCCCCAGCCGATTTGCCAAAATACCCGTTGCCTTCACCAACTCGGCCAGGCTCGGCGAACTCAAGGGATCGATCTCGGGAAGCCTGTCCACCTGCTCCAGACTGCGGACGGCCGGCTCCACCACCCACGGGGGTCCGTTGTCGGGGTATTCGACCCGACAGCCCACGGCTTCGGCCATGGCAGCGACCCCGTTCTCGATATCGATAACATCATGCCGAAACTCCTCCCAATAGGCCGTCTGGGCTTCAGCCATACCTTCGCCGCTTCGGCAATATGCTCCGACGCTCAGGCCGGCGAAGCGGGCGGCATTCTGGAAGCTCAGGATGCTGATTGGAATGCGATCGGGGATCTCGCCGTTCAATACACACCGAACTCGTTCTAAGGATGTCATACCGTTCTCAGAGGATATAGAAGAGCATGAAGGAGCAAGGGGTATAATCGGGAATGCCGCCTGCAAGAGCCGTCAACGTCCGTTCTCGGGTATTCATGTCCATCCTACCGACTGAAGCTGCCGGGTTGACAACTTAGTTAACTGGACTTACTATCTAGATATTATCCGGTTCCTCGCCCATTTGTCAAGGAAAAATGGGGGAAGGGACTCGAGGAGTGGGGCCATGCTTACCAAGCAGTCCCAGGTGCACGTAAAAGAGAACAATCTTCGGCTGGTACTCGCCACGATCATCAAGAACGAACCCCTGTCCCGGGCCGATATCGTCCGGCACACCCACATCTCCAAACCTGCAATTTCCAGCCTGATCGACAATCTGCTCGGGCGCGGGATCATCAGTGAAATCGGGGAAGGTCAATCCAGCGGCGGCCGCAAACCGATTCTACTGCGATTCAACAGCGGTCTGCGGTATTACCTGACCTTCGAGATGGGACGAACGGGGTATCGGATCGCTATTTCCGATCTAAAGGGCCGGTTCGTCGGTCACCGGGAGGGGGTGTTTCAACCTGACAGCAGCATCACCGACCGGCTGGCCGTGCTGAAAGAAAACGTCTTCGCTGCAATGAACAAGATCCAAATATTTGAGCAGGACCTGCTGAGAATCATCTGTATCGCCCCCGGAATATACGTCGAGAAAGGAAAGGCCCTCAAGTGGACCCCCAGCTACCAGGAAGCGACGGGGCAAGACCTGGGCGTGTTTTTCGCAAGTGTATTCAAGCGGGAAGTCGTGATGCATCATTCGACCAAACTTTCCCTGCTGGGCGAAAAGATCGCCGGGAAAGCCAGAGGATACGACAACGTCTTGTATATCGATTTCGCCTACGGTCTGGGCTGCTCCGTCATGATCGACGGGAAGATCTATTTCGGCAGCCAGGCCGCCGCCGGCGAGATCGGTTATTTCTACTCATCCCTGGATGAGTTCAGGACGTCTTCCGTAAAACCGTACCAACTCGGGTGTCTGGAGAAAAGGATATCCGGTAAAGCCCTGCAGGACCGAGCGGTGGAAATTCTCCGACAGGGAGGCGACAGCAGGATCGCCGATTTGATGGAAGGCGAATCAGGACGCTTGAGCGGCAAAATCGTGTTCGATGCCTACCGCCAGGGTGATCCGGCTGCCACGAAGATCCTCAAAGAGGCTTTCACCTACTTCAACATGGCGCTGTGCAACATCATCAATCTGCTGGCACCGGAGTTGGTGATCCTGGGGGGAGGGTTCTCCCGGGCCGGGGAGATGCTGGCTGATCTGGTTTTGCGGGAGCTTCGGGACCGCGTGCTGGTGATGCCGCGTCTGGAGGTTTCGGAGCTGAAAAACAAGGCCAGCCTGATCGGCGGGGTCCAGTACCTGATCGATCATACGGATCTGCTCGCGGAGCTGTAGCCCCGCTGCATCGAGGGGAAAGACGGGTGGAAGGAATCGGGGACATCCAACACGCAGAGATCGAACGGCGGAGGCGGTCGGTATTCCGAACGTCTGGCTGACCGACAGCTGGAGCGACCAGGAGATCCGGGAGCTGTATCGCGGTCTGCTGGATATTGCCGAGCGCTACGCCCGGGAAATATACTGGCATTCTTGCCCCTGATGTTCCCATGAGCACGGCATTTTCGAAGGACAGGGAGGAGAGGCGATGGAAACCGCGTTAACCAGACTGATCGAGTTGAGCACTGAGGAGAGGGAAAGCAGGGGGATCCTCTACACGCCGCAGGAGATTGACGGTCAGGTGGAGCTCTGGAGCGATACGTTCAGGCGAGTCGAGGAGCGGCGGGAAGAGCTGCTCCGGTATCTCACCAGGTTCAAGAAGCAATCCAGGGTGTCGGTGCTGTGCACCGGCGCGGGAACGTCGGAGTTTGTCGGCTACTGCCTCGAAGCCCTGCTGCGCAGGAAATTGGGCGTCCCCGTCAATGTGATCTCGACTCCCAAGATCGTCACCACGCCCCAGGATTTCTTCATCGAAGGGTATGCCACCCTGCTGCTGTCATTTGCCCGTTCGGGAAACAGCCCGGAAAGTCTGGGAGCAGTGAAGATCGCCGACAGGCTGTCCAAGGGTGTTCACCATCTGGTGATCACCTGCAACGAACAGGGGGCTCTGTTCAGAGAGATCTCCGGTCGGGCCGACGGCATGGCGCTCCTGCTCGATGAGCAGACAAACGATCGCGGCTTGGCCATGACCGCCTCGTTTTCGAACATGCTGGTCGCCGGCCAGATGTTGAGCCATCTGTTCTCATTTGCGGAGTACAAGGCGGGGTTTGCCAATCTGCTCCAAGCCGGGAAGGCTATGCTCGAGAAGGCACCGGAAGTTGCCGAGAAGATTGCTCGACTGGGATTCGAACGAGCCGTGTTCCTCGGTGACGGAGGCAATGTCGGCACGGCCGTAGAATCTCATCTCAAGCTCCAGGAGCTGACAGCCGGCCGGGTCATGTGTACCTGGGACACCTTTGCGGGTTTGCGCCACGGTCCGGAGGCGGTGATCGATCCGAACACCCTGGTCGTAGCCTATCTTGCAGCCGACGGATACACACAGCGCTACGAGCTGGACCTGCTGCGGGAGATCCGGGAGAAAGGAATCGGCAAAGCGGTATTGATCGTCGCCCATGCGCTTCCGGATGAGATCAAGGATATGTCCGATTACACGATCGAGTACGGACCGCACGCCGAGGCGGTGCCGGATGACCTGATCCCACCGGTTTACGTCATTGTCGGCCAGCTTTTGGGCCTGTTTGCCTCTCTGCAACTGGGCTTGAGACCGGACAGTCCCAGTGAGTCCGGGATCATCCACCGGGTGGTCCAGGGCGTCAAGGTCTACGATCCGCAGGTTTATCGCCGGACCGGTCGCACCGAAGTCATTGCGGAACGCTGAAGACTATGGATATCAGCCCGGAGCTCATTCAGTCACTGAGGGAGGATCACACTCCGGAACCGACGGTCACGGTCATTGGCGATCTGGGATACGATACTATCTACACCGCGCCGCCGTTGGAGGCGGGAAAAGAAGTAATTATCCGAAATTCCAGCCGCACCATCGCCGGCGCGGCCGGCTACTTCGCCTGTGGACTCGCCCGTTTGGGCGCCCGGGTCTTTTTCCTCACCGAACTGGGTGACGACTCCGACGGGAAGCAGCTGCTTGCGGAGATCTCCGAACGCGGTGTGGAACCGGATGGAATCCGGCTGCTGGAGAACACGAGGAGCTACTACACCCTGATCTTCGCCGACCGGGAAGAATCTACGCCGCGGCAGGCGGCGACTTATCTGGGACCGCTGGGAGAGATGTCCATCCGAAACCTGGATTACCGGGACTTCACCGCCAAATCAAAGCTCGTCTACTCCTGCAACTACTTTCAGCTTCTGACAATACGAGGGGAGATCGAGGAGGTCTTCGCCCACGCCCGGGAGTTGGGGAAACTCACCGCTTACGACGCCAACGCGGGAGACGGATGGGAGGATCCGGAGAAGCTGATGCTCCTCCAGGAGCGCATCTACCCCCAAACGGACGTCGTCTTCCTCAATGAGAGGGAGGCCCGATTCCTCACCGGGGAGCAGGATCCGGTACGGTCAGTGATGAAGGCGAGCCCCCGTTCGGAGATCGTGGTCGTCAAGCGGGGATCCGCCGGGGTCGTGCTCAGGCAGATGGAGCAGGTGTATCACTGTCCGGCCTTCCCCCTGCCGGGAGCCGTACGGGATAGCGTGGGAGCGGGGGATTCGTTCCAGGCGGCGTTTCTCTATTTCTATCTCAAGGGTTTTCCCCTCCTTCGCTGTGCGATTTTAGGCGCGGCGAATGCCGCCTCCACGGTCCAACACCCGGGAGGCGTCATTGGACAGCTGAGTCGAGCCGGCCTGGCGGACATGCTGGAGCAATACCGCGTGCGCATGACCAGGGATGACCGGGTTGAGATCGCCATTGAATAACGACGGATAACGATAAATCGAAAGCAGGAGGGCAATCAGTGACCGCAAACAAACCGACCATCAACATGATCGGTTCCTACGGGCCATGGGCAGCCGAGAGCGCCGAAAGTTGGGAGCGCAGCCTGTCATACCTGAATCCCTTGTGGGATGACATCGAAGCCTGGCGGCAAGCCGCCAGGGGCAAGGTTACCGAGCTGTTGGCCGGACCACGGATCGGCCCGGAGGTGTCGAAAACCCTCCGCCTTGGCAGGTGCTACAGCTTCGACGATCTGGACATCCAGGAACTTTCCTGGAAGCTGCCCTGCGGTCCGAAGACCGAAGCGGTCTTCCTCAAACCATCGGGAAGCGAAGGTCTTCTGCCCGGGGTGCTGGCTCTGCACGACCATGCTGCGGTGAAATACTTCGGCAAGCGCAAGATCCTCCGCACCGGATCGAGTTTCCATCCTCTGATGGAACAGCACCAGGACCTGTACTACGGCGGGGTCGCCTGGGCCAATGAGCTGGCCCGCAGGGGATACGGAGTGCTGGTGCACGACGTATTCCCCTTCGAGAGCCGCCGGATCGAAGCTTCCGAGCTTCCGGGGCATGTGGTCAGGCGGATGATGTCCGCTCCCCTCGAGGTTGAGGAGCTGACCCCGGAAAACCTGAAGAGTAGCTTAACGATCCCGGATTACGACGTGGACGAGCGGGAAAGCAGTGAAACGATCCAAGCCTATCACGCCTTTGCCGCCCGACACGAAGAAATCATCGCCAAATCTCTCCTCTCCGCCGGCTATACCTGGCCCGGGCTGTTTGTAGCTGAGGATCGGTTTGCCCTCGACATCCTCTGCAGTCGAGCCGAGGTGGACGCCGGACGGGTCGGCTGCTGCGGCCTGTCACTGGGGGGTCTGCGAACCGACTATCTGGCGGGCCTTGATGACCGCATCCGCTGCTCGGTTACGGCGGGTTTCATGACCACCTGGCGGGATCTGATCCTGAACAACTGCTACACCCACACCTGGATGCTCTACATTCCTCTCCTGTGCCGATACATGGATTTTCCCGAGGTGCTGGGGATGCGGGCGCCCCTGCCGGCCATGGTCCTGGCTACCGAAGAGGATCCCCTGTTCGATGGAACGGAGGTCGAACGGGCCCTGAGGACGCTGGAGCAGATATACGCCAAAGCGGGATCCCCGCAGAACTTCTCCCGTGCGACTCATCCCGGGCCCCACCAGTTCGACCTCACCATGCAGGTGCAGGCCTTCGAATGGCTCGATCGTCATCTGAAATAGAGACATCGAAGAAACATTCTCCAGATTCACAACTATTTTCTTGACAACGGAATTGGGGTGACTCAGACTTGAAGGTAGAGAACAATCCCGTCGGGATTGAAATTAAAAACACAAAGGGAGGTTTCATCATGAAACGTCTGAAACTCGTCTTGAGCATCCTGGTGGTTCTGCTCGTGGCCGTGGGTCTCACGTTCGCCGGAGGGCAGGGTGGGGCGGGAAAAAAAACGGTCACCTTCTTCTGGGCAGAGTATGACGGCCTGACCGAGGACTTCCGGGCCGATCTGCAGGATTCCTTCAACGCCGCCCATCCGGACATTGCCGTAGACATTGTCTCAATAGACTGGGATTTCATGTACGACAAGTTGACCACCTCGATCGCCGGGGGCAAACCGCCGGAAATCTCGGTCATCGGCACCCGCTGGCTGCTCGAGCTGATGTCCATGGGCGTGGTCGATGAAGTTACCCAGTATCTCAGTTCGTCCACGATAAACAACATCGCCCCCGGCGCCATGGAGGCCAAGCTGGGGGGTGAGCTGATGGGGCTGCCCGTGGCCGCCGGCGCCCGCATCCTGGCTTACAATCCCAACCTCACCAACGTGGTGCCCAAAACCATGGAGGAGCTCAGGCAGCAGTGCCTGAAGATCCACAATCCGCCCAAGGTGTACGCCCTGATCATGCCGGGCAAGCTGCACACAGAGCTGACCGACTTCGCCTATTACTTCTACGCCGCCGGGGGAAACTTCTTCGCAATGGAGCCGGATGGAAGCTACGGCAAGTGCATCGTCAACTCTGCAGAAGGGGTGAAGGCCCTTACCTTCATGAACCAGCTAGCCGAGAAGGACAAGGTCGTACAGGAAGGTTACCTGGGCTTGGACCGGATGGATTCACACCCGCTGTTCTACACGGGGAACATCGCCTACACCTTCATCGGCGCCTGGGTCGAATCCGCAGCCAAGAACGCCGGCGCTCCCTTCCAACCCAAGTACGGCCAGATTCCACCCTTTGCCGGTAAACCGCAAAAATCCCTGATAATCACCGACTCGATAGCCATGTTTTCCGGCACCAACCTGGAGGCAGCAGGCACCTTCCTCGATTACTTCTACCAGGACGAATGGAAGGCGAAATTCGACGAAGCCATCGGCTTCCCGCCGGTTACCATCTCCGCGGGCAAGCTGCCCCAATTCCAGACTCCTCTTTATAAGGCTCTGGGGGAGGCAGCTCTCACGGCACAGGGCTGGCCGCTGATTGAAGAGTGGGCCGAGTGCTCCAACATCATCTGGAATGCCGAGATCGAGGTGCACCTGGGAAAGAAAACACCCAAGCAGTCTCTGGATGACGCGGCTGCCGAGATCAACAAGCTGAGAGGCAAGTAGCCAAAACGGAATCCTCTACCGGGAAGCCTGGGGAAATCCCCGGGCTTCCCAATTTTTTTACTGCGCCGGCAGTGCGAAAGTTTCGTCGGTGAAGCAAAATCCGGTCCTATCCGTTGCGATCGAGGTTTGCGATATGGTACTGTAGAGAGAGCTCTCGACAGGAGGTGCAGGTGGTTGAGACTTCGATATCGCTGAAACACAAGCTGTGGAATCCGGAGGCCCGGCTGGCCTATATTCTGACCCTGCCGGCAGTTGTGGTTCTTCTGACCTTCATGTTCTACCCGATCGGTTACGTACTGCTCATGGCGTTCTTCAAAACCAATAAGCTGAGTCGGTTCACGGGTTTCGCGGGGCTTCAGAACTTCATCACCGAAATGACCGACCCGGAGTTCTGGGTCATCACCGGCCGCTCCCTGCTTTGGACCACTCTGGCCGTTTTTGCCAAAACCCTGTTCGGCATGATCATCGCCCTGATCTTGAACGTCAGGTACCCGGGCCGCAAGATCGCCCGCATGCTCTTCATTATTCCCTGGGCCTCCGCCGTACCGATCAGCTCCATGCTCTGGCGCTGGGTCTACCACCCAGTGTACGGCCTGCTGAATTACACCCTCAAGGCGACTGGCCTGTGGTCGACTCCGCCGACCTGGCTGGGCTACCCCATCCCGGCCTTCACCGCCTGCATCTGGGTGGACATCTGGATCGGCATTCCCTTCATGGCCCTGGTGTTTCTGGCGGGCATGCAGGCCATTTCCGAAGATCTGTACGAATCAGCCTATCTCGACGGGGTGAACTGGTGGCAGAAATTTCTCTTCATCACCCTGCCGGGGATCCGGCATATCGTGCTGATTGCCACCCTGCTGTCCTGTCTGTGGACCTTCAACGACTTCAACACCATCTACATCCTGACCATGGGGGGGCCGGCCGGTGCTACCGACATCCTCATCACCCGGATCTATCAGAACGCCTTCAAGTGGCTCAGATTCGACCGGGCGGCGGTCATGGCCTTCGTGACCTTCGTCATCCTGACCGTTCTCAGCATCGGCTACGCCCGGGTCTATTTCAAGCAGGAGCGTGCGGGATGAGGTGGCGCAATCGCGGAAAGATCCCGGCCGTTGTCCTGACGATCGTATTGCTGCTCTTCCTGCTCTTTCCCTTCTTCGTGATGATCTCCACGATGCTCAAATCCAGTCAGGAAGTTTATTCCACGCCGCCTACCTGGATACCGAAGGAGTTACACTTCAACAACTTCCTGATCGTCTGGAGCGAGTTCCAGCTTTTCATCTTTTTCAGGAGCAGCATCATCATCGCCGTCGGCGCCACGA
This sequence comes from uncultured Spirochaetaceae bacterium, assembly GCA_964588525.1. Classification (GTDB taxonomy): domain Bacteria; phylum Spirochaetota; class Spirochaetia; order SZUA-6; family DRHE01; genus JAFGQJ01. Next base: position 8,526 of record CAZPQC010000016.1, on the reverse strand, counting down.
TCCTGAACACACTGTTGACCGTGCCCGCGGCGTACGCCGTAGCCCGCCTGCGCTTCGTGGGAAGGAAACTCATACTCTACCTGTTCCTGGTGATCCAGATGTTCTCTCCGGTGATCGTTATCATCTCCCTGTTCAAGATCATGGTGCATTTGAATCTGCTGGACACCTACCTCTCCCTGATCATCGCCAACACGGTCTTTACCATAGCCTTCACCATCTGGATGATGAACGGCTACTTCAAATCGATCCCGGTGGAGATCGAGGAGGCGGCCCTGATCGACGGCTGCAGCCGGGTGCAGACGATAACCCGTATCATGATACCCATCGCCGTCCCCGGCCTGGTCACGGCCATGATCTACACCTTCATCTACGCCTGGAACGAGTTTCTCTTCGGCCTGACCTTCATCCAGTCCAGGCCGAAAATGCCCCTCGTTCTGGCGCTGTACAACTTCGTAGGCCGCTGGTCGACCCAGTGGGAGCTGTTGACCACCGCCGCGTTCCTGGCGATCATCCCCGTTCTGGTGCTTTTCTACCTCATCGAACGCCGTCTGGTGGCGGGATTGGCTGGTGGAGCCGTGAAAGCGTAGTGCGTACCAGGGCGTGTGCAGCCGTCTAGTTTGAGCCTGTAATTCAGGAGGAAATATGTCCTTACCAAAGCGCGAGTTCGGTACAACCGGAGTGGAGATTTCGATCCTCGGATTCGGAGGCTTTCATCTGCTGGAAGTATCCGACGCCGAAGCGACGGGCCTCATCAACCGCTACCTGGACGAGGGGGGCAACTATATCGAGACCGCCGCCGAATACGGGGCGGGGGAATCGGAACGGAAGATCGGTCTGGTGATGCGGGAACGCCGCCAGGAGTGCTTCCTGGTCACCAAGTGCCACCTCAGGGACCGCAAGGGAGCGGCCAGGACGATCGAGGAGAGCCTGAAGCGGCTTCAGACCGATCACGTCGACTGCCTGCTGCTTCACCACGTCCTGAGATACGAGGAGCTGGAACAGATCTACTCCAGGGGCGGGGCCATGCAGGCCTTTCTCGAGGCAAAGGAAAGCGGCAAGGCCCGCTTCCTGGGCATCACCGGTCACGGCCAGCCGGATGTCCTGATCAAGGCGCTGGAGGAGAAGCCGCACCTGGATGCCCTGATGACGGGCTTCAACTTCTACGATCGCTTCAACTTCCCCGCCACGGAGGAGCGTCTGCTCCCGCTTGCCAAAGACAAGGGCATGGCTCTGATCGGGATGAAAGCCTTTGCCGACGGGCTGCTGTGGGAATACCCCCAGGAGGCGCTGGGCTACACCCTGTCCCTGCCCATCGATGTGCTGGCCTGCGGCTTCAATACCATGGCCATGCTGGAAACGGATCTGGAGATCGTTCGAAAGTTCAAGCCCATGAGCGAGAAGGAAAAGCAGAATATCTTCACCCACAACCCCGTTCTGAGCAACAGCGTCTGCCGTCTGTGCGACGAGTGTCTGCCCTGTCCGGAGGGGATCAACATCCCCGAGGTGTTCCTCTTCGAGGGGTGGTACGACCGGCAGATGCGGGACCGCAGGATCCGCAGCACGCCGGAGTTCGCCCTCCGCGACCGCCTGCGCTTCTGGTTCGACGACCGGGACCAGGCCCGCAGCGCCTATTCCCAGCTGGATGTCAAAGCCGATGCCTGCACCGCCTGCGGCGACTGTGTTCCCCGTTGTCCCTACGGATTGGACATCGTCGGCAAGCTGGACAATGCCCACTACAAGCTGACCCGGGAGGCCACCTCCAGCGTGCCGATCTGACTCGTTGACGGCATACTGCTGATTACCGGTCCCGCCCGGGCAGGGCCTGCAGTCCCGGGGCCGGCAGGCGATCAGGCGTAGTAGCCCATGAAGCGTTCCATCGCATCCATCAGCGCCCCGGCATTCGCCAGCGGAACACCCGGGTACAGACCGTAGATCATCATCAATCCCCCCTGCTTCGAACCGAGAGACTCCACCTCTTCGCGGATCAACGCGTCTATCTGTCGGGGGGTGCCCGCATAGGTGATCCTCTGGCGGTCGATGTCCAGGTCGACGCACACCCGACCGCTCAGGTTCGCCCTGATCCAGTCGATGCCGTTGACAAGATCCTGGAGGTTCAACACGTCGAAACCCACGTCGATCAGATCGTCGACCAGGGCACGGATATCCCCGTCGGAATGCATGTGGACGATGCATCCCGCCTCCCGGGCCGGGGCAACGATCCGCTTGTACGATGGTTTGATGTACTTCCTGAAGTGGATGGGGGAGAGCATGGGGCCGATCTGCATCCCCAGATCCTCGGCATAGCCCATCCACTCGACCTTTGCCTGCCGTATATAATTCTGGACCAACCGGAGGTTGAAATCCTCCAGTAGCGTGATCAACCGCCGGAGTCGGGGTTCCTCATCGGTCATATCGTAGAGCAGATTCTGATAGCCCCGCAGGTCCGTCAGCTTCAAGAAGGTATGCCCGTGGCCGATCTCCCCGGCTGCGATCTGTCTCTTGAAGCCGAGCTGACTGGCCTCCCGGGCCTTTTTGCTCCAGTCGATGGGCCCCCAATGGTCGAAACGATCGGGGTCCGGCGGCCTGAAGGTATTAAAATCCTCCCACGATTCCAGGGGATGCCTGGTGACGGTCCCGACGATGCCGTCGTCCGCGGTCTGCCAAACACAGCCCCACGGGTCCGTGAACTCAACACCCGCTCGAGCGTAGGGTAAATATTCCGGCTCGACCGGCTCCTCGGAACGCCGAAAGTCGGGAAATAAAAGTGGGTGAGCCTCCATGAGCTCCTGCAGGGCGCCCTGTGGGTAGTGATGCCAGCAGGCAGGATTGATATGGAAGATCATGGGGATGCTGTCCGGCTGTTCGAAGCGTACGGCCCGCAGGATATTCTCTCTGTCTTCCATGCCAACTCGTATTCTAAGGGTGAGTGTATCTTGAAAACGGCCACCGGTAAAATACCGATATGTAGAAAATCGGGCCGAATTCCGTGTACACTGCTAATCAACGTTCCAGCGAGCTGAAGGCGAATGAACCACCACGAACGAGTCATGGCCGCGCTCAATCACGAGGAAGCGGACCGCTGTCCCATGCAGATCAGCTTCACGCCGGAGTTCGCCCGTCGCCTGGAAGCGGATCTGAACATCAAAGGTTCGAAGGACCACAATCCCCACGGCGGGGGCAATGTGTACGCGTTGGAGCAGGCCCTCGGTGTCGATATGCTGCTTACCTCGGTAGGCTGGGCCAATTCCTACTACCAGGATCTGGATGAATACACCGACGAGTGGGGGATCGGCTGGCGGTCTCAGCGGTATGAGACCCGGTATGGCACAGGCCGCTACACCGAGATCTGCCGCCATCCATTGGCCGAAGACCGTGCCATCGACAGGTACCTGCCTCCCGATCCCGACCGACCGGAGCTGTACACCGAAGCGCAACGGGTGATCCACAGCTACAAAGACGAGTACTGGATCGTCGGCGTGACGGTCACGACGATTTTCGAAACCGCCTGGGCGCTGCGCGGTCTGGATAGACTGTTAATGGATCTCATCGTCAACCCGAAACTGGCCAATCGAATCCTGGATATCCCGGACGGCTATCACCGGACAGCGGCCAGGAGGCTCGCCGAACTCGGCGTAGACATGATCTGGATCGGTGACGACATGGGCGGCCAGAAAGCCATGGTTATCTCGCCCGGGATGTGGCGGCAGTACTTCAAACCCAGGATGAGCCGCTTTATCTCAGAGCTCAAGGGGGTCAATCCGGAGCTGAAGATAGCCTACCATTCCGACGGTAACATCTGGCCGATCATCCCCGATCTGATCGAGATCGGCTTGGACGTGCTGAATCCCATCCAACCGGCTTGCATGAACCCTTCCGAAGTCAAGGAACAATTCGGCGACCGCCTCTGCTTTTGGGGCACGATCGATGAACAGCGCACCCTGCCTTTTGGCACAGAGGGCGAAGTTCGAGCGGAAGTCCTTCACAGACTCAAGACCATAGGCAGGGGGGGCGGGTTGATCATCGGACCTACCCATCACGTTCAGCTGGACACATCTTTGGAGAATTTCTGGTCGATGGTTAATACGATCAAGAATACCGCCTACACCGATTTGAGGTGACTCACCTTACCTGGATGAGATATGAGCAAGCGTGATGTAATTCGGGATGTATTGGACCACAAACAGCCCTACTACGTGCCCTGGTCCTTCGGCTTCACCAAAGAGGCCAAAGACAAGCTCTATAACCACTACGGGAGCGATGCGGATCTGGAGAAGGTGCTGGGCAATCACCTGCTAAAATTGGGTGGGGAAATCGGATTCTTCGAAGAAGTAGGCCGAGACCTGGTTCGCGATGTGTTCGGCGTGGTTTGGGATCGCAGCATTGACAAAGACATCGGTGATGTCCGGGGCTGCGTGCTCGTACGACCCACCCTGAAAGGGTACCAGTTTCCAGACCCGAAAGATCCACGCTATTTCGCGGACATACCTGAAAAGATCGTCCGCTATGGAGATCGCTTCCGGGTGTTTCAGATCGGCTTCTCCCTCTGGGAGCGGGCCTGGACACTGCGGGGGTTCACCAACATGATGACGGATTTCTACGATCATCCGGGATTTGTAAAGGAACTTCTCAACACCATCGCCGAATACAACATCGCCCAGCTGAACGATGCGATGCGGTACGACATCGACGCCGTATACTTCGGCGACGACTGGGGGCAACAGCGGGGCCTCCAGATGGGCCCCGAGCTCTGGCGGGAGTTCATCTTTCCCGCGCTCAAACGTATGTATGAAGCGGTCCGGCGGGAGGGGCGGTATGTGTTCATCCACTCCTGCGGAGATGTGGATGAGCTTTTCGACGACCTGGTATCCATCGGCGTGAACTGCTTCAACCCGTTTCAACCGGAGGTGATGGACATCCACGCCTTGATGGACAGGTTTAGGGGACGGCTCAGCTTTTACGGAGGTCTGTCCACGCAGAAAACCCTCCCCTATGGCAGCATGGCCGATGTTCGGGCTGAAACCGTTCAGCTCCTCGAGCACGGCAGTGCAGGGGACTTCATCTTTTCCCCGGCCCACGATGTGGAGGGGGATGTACCGCTGGATAATATGCTGGCCTTCATCGAAACGGCTCAGAAACAGCTGCTGCAGTGAAGCTTCGGAATTACAGGACCGAACAAACCGCACTCCGGCTGCCTTCCGGAGTGGACAGGGCCTGTTCAGATTTATTTCGTTTCATTGACAACTCGGATAGCCAATGGTTTATAATAGTGGAGGGAGATAACAGACTGTATGCCTGTCGTGTGTAGAACGAGCAAGCGTTTCTGTTTCCCCTTAGCTGTATGCGGTGTTTAGCCGCTGAGAGCAAATCAAAGAGTGGAAGGAGGTGATACCAGGCGCCGTAGACGGAGCTCTCAATTGTTTCACTTCAGCTAGAATAGAAGCAAAAATACAAAGGAGAAAAAGATGAAAAAGAGACTGTTATTGGTAGGGCTTGTGGCCTTGCTGTTGGTATGCCTGGCTCTACCGGCCTTTGCCCAGAAAAAACACTTCGAGGGGATCCGCATTACCTTCTTCCCCGGAGGACCTCCGGGCGGCCCGTTTGCCACGGTAGTGTACAAAGGCGCCAAGGCGGCGGAAGAAGACCTGGGCTGCAAGGTGGATTATGTGTGGTCCGACTGGAACGTGGACAAGATGATCACCCAGTTCAAGGAAGCGGTGGCCAGACGGCCGGATGCCATCTGCATCATGGGCCATCCGGGCACGGCGGCGTTCGCCCCCCTGGTGGATGAAGCTTTCGCCAAAGGCATCATAGTGACCAGCCAGAACACCTCGCTTCCGTCGATCGAAGAAAAGTACAAGGACCGGGGCTTCGGCTACGTCGGTCAGGAACTGTACGAATCAGGGGTGACCCTGGCCAAGGGAGCGATCAAACGAGCCGGGCTCAAGCGCGGCGACAGGGCCATGGTCTGGGGACTGATCGCCCAGGAGACTCGGGGGCTGCGCTCCAAGGGCTGCGTAGATGCTCTGAAAGAAGCTGGGATGGTCGTAGACTACATCGAGATCTCAGATTCGATCAACGCCGAGGCCGCTCTGGGAACTCCGGTCTTTACCGGCTACGTTTCCAACCATCCGGATGTGAAGCTGATCATTACGGATCACGGCGCCCTCACTGCCACCGCCGAGACCTACATGCGCGCTGCCCGCAGGCGGCCGGGCGAGATCTACATCGCCGGATTCGACCTGAGCTCCGCCACGGCGGATGCCATCAAGAAGGGCTACACCGGAGTGGTACTGGACCAGCAGCCATATCTGCAAGGCTACCTGCCCATCCTCCAGGTCTGCCTGACCAAGAAATACGGATTCGCGGGTCTGCACATCGACACAGGTGCCGCTCTGATCGATAAGACCAACATTGATTTCGTGGCGCCTTTGGCTGAGCAGCAGATCCGTTAGCTCAAACTAGGGTCGAGATGGCTGACATTAAATCCGCTCAAATGCTCGTTTCCATGACGAACATCCACAAGTCCTTCGGCAAGGTAAAAGTCCTGAATGGGATCAACTTCGATGTGGGTAACAACGAAATCGTCGGTCTGGTCGGCGACAACGGGGCGGGCAAGTCGACCCTGATCAAGATCCTGGTCGGGGTGCACCAGCCGGACGGCGGGGAGATCTACTACAAAGGAGAGAAGATAACCATCCACTCGGTGAAGAGGTCCAGGGAACTGGGCATCGAAACGGTGTATCAGGAACGGGCCCTCAGTGAGCAGCAGAATCTCTGGACCAACATCTTCATGGGCAGGGAGCTTGCCACGAGGTTCGGTTTTCTCAAGGTCAAGGAACAGCGGGCCGAAACGGATAAGATCCTGCGGGAGCAGATGGGATTCACCTCTACGGCGATCTCCGAGGACGCGGTAGTCAAATATCTCTCAGGAGGGGAGAAGCAGGGGATTGCCATCGGCAGGGCTCTGTACTTCCAGGCTGATCTGATCATCCTGGATGAGCCGACCATGGGACTTTCCATCTCAGAAACGAACAAAGTCCTGGACTTTGTGGCGAACATAAAAAAACAGGGGAAATCAGCCATCTTCATCAGCCACAACATCTACTACGTGTATCCAGTGGCGGACCGTTTTTACATCCTCGACCGGGGCTCCGTGGCGGGAATCTTCGAAAAAAAGGAGATCTCCCAAAAGGAGTTGGTCGACAAGATGGTGCATCTGGCTCACACGGGTAAATTGAACGAATAGAGAGAGCCCGTGGCGACCTGTGGGGCGCCACGGGCTCATCTGTTTGCTCGAGACAAGGTAATTATTGTCTTCGGTGACCGTGAGCTGAAAATCAGAAGGGAGACAGATAAATGCTCCAGACGTCAAAATCGCGGGAGCTGAGGCTGGAACTCAGCATCACCGGGGTTCTGATCGGGATATTCCTGCTTTTTCTGTTCGGAAGCCCGCGGACCTTCACCCGCTTCGATATCTACTACTCATTCATGTCTACCATCCCGTTCTCGGGAATCATGGCTCTCGCCATCACCCTCGTCATCATCACCGGCGAGATGGATCTGTCTTTCCCCTCGATCATGGGCTACTCCGCCTGGGTATTCTCCAAGCTGGTCAACGTTTTCCTCGAACGTGGTATGGGCCCGAACCTGGCCATCCTGATTGCTGCCCTGGGTTGTTTCCTCACCGGACTAGCCGCCGGAGCCCTGAACGGCATTCTGGTGAACAAGGTGAGGATTCCATCCCTGGTGGCTACAATAGGGACGATGTTCTTCTGGCGGGGAATGGTCAACGTCTGCGGCCAGGGATTCGGCCTCAGTCTCGTTCCGGTCAATGAAACGATTCTGTTCAAAGCCTTCGTGGGCAGGCTGGGGGGGCTTATACCCGCTCAAGCCATCTGGCTGGTTGTTCTGGCCGCCGGATTCTGGTTCGTTCTCCGGCGCCACCGCTTCGGCTCCCATGTCCTGATTGTAGGGGACAATGTGGAGAGTGCCCGGATGATGGGAATTCGGGTGGAGCGGGTCAAGATGATCGTGTTCATGCAGATGGGTCTGTTTGCCGCCCTGGCGGGCGTCATGGCCAGCCTGGAGGTGACCTATCTGTGGCCGTCCCTGGGAGAAGGGTATCTCCTGCGCACGCTCGCCTCGGTATTCGTGGGTGGAACCTCCGTATTCGGCGGAGTGGGTACGATCTTCGGCACCTTCGTCGGTTCGATCATCATAGGGTCCCTGGAGGGGGGGATCGTGGCCATCGGACTTACCGGTTTCTGGACCCAGCTTATCTACGGACTGATCATCGTAGTTTCTTTGTCCATCTACTCGATACTTCGCAGGAAAGAGTAGCGGACACATTGACGTTGCTTGTCCACTCCCCGATCTGAAAAAAACCCCGCGAAATGCGGGGTTTCTGCCGCCGATCAGAATTGAACTGATGACACATGGATTTTCAGTCCACTGCTCTACCGACTGAGCTACAGCGGCAACAAGTGTCACCAAAATTAGCAACTTTCAAAAAAAGTGTCAATATCG
>CAZPQC010000015.1:0-46044 GCA_964588525.1 uncultured Spirochaetaceae bacterium | reverse complement strand
GCCTACCCGGCGGCCGTATTCCCGGCAGCAGTGCCTTTCACTGCTTTCAAAGAACCTGCTCCCCCCTAATCCCATGGAGATTCTCACGATTGCGCTGTTATGCTGTTCGATTCGATGTGGATGCAGGGGCGCAAAGGGGAATATACTGCGGTACTTCCCCGTGTGTCAAGTCCGAATAAGAAATTGCGTTCAGGTGACTTTTCCGAATCTCACAAAGATCAGCGCTGTTCAAGATCCAGACTATCCCAGACGCTTGCGGAAGCGCTGCGCCGCAAGGCCCAGGATGGCGATGCCAAAGACGAGCAGGATCGCAGCCTGATCCCACAACTCGGCCAGGGTGGAGCCCTTCAGAAATAAACCCCGGATAATAACGAAATAGTATCTCAGCGGCAGCAAATAGGTGAAAAACTGGATCAGCTTGGGCATGTTCTCGATGGGAAAAACAAAACCGGAGAGCATGATCATGGGCATCATCACAAAGAAGATCGCCGTCATCATGGCCTGCTGTTGATTTCTGGATATCGACGAGATGAACAGCCCCAGCCCGAGGGTAGACAGCAGGAACACCCCCGAAAGCCCGAAAAGCAGCGCTACGCTGCCTCGGACCCGGATGCCGAAGAGCAGGCGCGCCGTCAGGACAACAAGGGCGATGTCGATGAATCCGATCAGAATGAAAGGGATCAGCTTGCCGAGGATCAGTTGGACGGGGGTGACGGGGGTCACGATGAGCTGCTCCAGAGTTCCCCGCTCCTTCTCCTTTACGATCGCAAGTGAAGTCAGCATCATGGTCATGAGCATCAGCAGCTGCGCCAGGATGCCGGGCACCATGAAGTCTCGGCTCTTGAGCTCGGGATTGTACCAGACCCGGGCCTGAACCCGGGAGGTGACGGGTCTGAACTGCGTGCCGCTGCGTTCCAGGCGCCGCATGATAATCCGTTCGGAATAGGTGCCTACGATCTGAGAGGCGTAGTTCAATGCGGTCACTGCCACGTTCGAATCCGAGCCGTCGACGATCACGGCCATGCCTGCCGTGCCGCTTCCCGCCAATTGATCGCCGAAGTCCCGGGGAACCAGCAGGGCTATCGAAGCTTCCCCGTCATCCAGATAGCGGTCAACGGCATCCAGGGAGTCGACCTGGGCCTTGGCTGTAAAGTAGCCGGATTGAAAGAACTCACCGAGGAATCGGCGGCTTTCTGCACTGCGGTCCAGATCGCAGATCACCGTCGGGATCTCCCGCACGTCCATGGTCGCCGCATACCCCAGGACAAGCAGCTGCAGCACCGGAGCTGCAAAAACCAGTCGCATCATCCGAAAATCCCGGCGCATCTGCTGGAACTCCTTGCGAACTATCACTCCGATTCTGTTCACTTGCGCCTACCGCGGGGACCCGGCTTCATTCGAAGGATACTGAAGGTCAGCGTCACGGCTCCAAAGGCGACTAGAGCCAGTGCCTCCTTCCAGAAGGAGGCCAGACCGGTCCCCTTGATGATGACGCTCCGCAGGGCCGCGAGAAAAAACCGGCCCGGGAATAGATAGGTTATGGCCTGGATCACCACGGGCATATTCCGAATCGGAAACACAAACCCCGAAAGGATGAAGGCAGGCAGAATCGTAAGGAGCGCTGAGAGGGTAAAGGCCATGTGCTGGCTCTGTGTCAGGGTCGAAATCAGGATCCCCATGCCCAGACAGCTCAGCAGAAATAGAAGGATCACAAGGAAAAGCACCGGGTAACTTCCCTTGACGGTCACGCCGAACAGCAGGTGGCTTACCGCAAGAACACCGAAACTGACTGCCAGGGAGATGATTACATAGGGGATGGTCTTGCCCACTATGAGCTCCGCAGGCCGAATAGGCGACACCAGGATCTGTTCCATGGTGCCCCGTTCCTTCTCCCGGACGATGGACAGCGCGGTGGAGATTACGGCGCTGATGAGCATGATGAATGTGACCAGGCCCGGAACCAAAAAAACCGAGCTGTGCAGCTCCGGGTTGTACCAGACCCGCGGCCGGTAGTCCACCGGTACGGTAACCTGGACTCCTGCGAAGCGCAGCAGCTCCCTGTCGGTGAGGCCGGAGCAGTAGTTGAGGATCACAGCTTCGATGTACCCCAGAGCCGTTTGTGCGCTGGTGGAGTTTGAGCCGTCGAGCAGCACCTGTACCTCGCAGCTGCGGTCCCGCAGCATCAGTCTCGAAAAATCCCGCGGGATCACCAAAGCGGCCCGTATCCGCCCACGGTCCAGCAGGGCATCGATCTCCCGGACGTCGGACAGGTGATAGCGCAGATCGAAGTACTCCGAGTGGTTGAACTCATCGACCAGTCGACGGCTTTCGGCGCTGTTCTGCGCATCGTAGACCGCAATGGGAATGTGTCGGACATCCAGGCTGATTGCGTATCCGAACATGACGAGCAGGAAAATGGGCAGAAGCAGCAAGACGGCAAGGCTGCGGATGTCTCGGTAGATCTGGCGGAACTCTTTCTTCGCGATCGCATAGATTCGCCTGATCACGATGGCCCCTCCGCGCCCGACTCGGAAGCTGAATCCTGCCGCTCGATGAGCTGGATGAACACATCCTCGAGGGAGGGAAATATCGATTCCACTCCGCGCAATTCGAAAAGCGGGTCGGACAGCAGCTCCCGGATTCGCCTGCGCGTCTCCTCCAGACCCAGGGAAGCCAGCGGTCGCACATGCAGCGTGCTGCCGAACACGGCGGTCTGCCTTACCCATGGTTGGCTCTGAAGCCGTTTCAGGGCCTCGATGCAGCGCGAGCAGCTCACCTCCAAGGTTGGTCCGTGGAGCACACTGTTCTTCAGCTCCCCCGGGGTGCCTTGGGCCACGATCCGGCCGGAATGTATCAACAGGATACGATTCGCGTACTCGGCCTCATCGAGATAGTGCGTGGTAATCAGAACCGTGGTACCCCCTGCGGCGAGCTCATTGATCAGCTCCCAGAACTCCCGCCGGGACACGGGGTCCACGCCCGCGGTAGGCTCATCGAGGAAGATGATCCGGGGACTGTGAAGGATGGCGCACCCCAGGGCCAGACGCTGACGCCAACCCCCGGACAGCTCGCTGGTGAGATCGTCCAGCCGCTGTCTGAGGCCAGCCATCTCGAGAACCCAATCCAGGCGCCGTCCAACCTCCTCCCGACTCAAGCCGTAGATACCGCCGAAGAAGCGGATGTTCTCCCTGACCGTCAGATCCAGGTACAGCGAGAAGCGCTGGGACATGTAGCCGATATTCTGTTTGACCTGCTCGCTCTGGCGGTTGATGTCGAACCCCGCCACCGTGGCCGTTCCGGAGGAGGAGCGCAATAGGCCGCAGAGCATGCGTATGATCGTGGATTTACCGGCTCCGTTCGCTCCCAGCAACCCAAAGATGGTCCCGCGGGGGACCAGAAAGCTGACCGCATCCACGGCGGTGAAGCGGCCGAAGCGTTTACTGAGATCAGCCGCTTCCACGGCAAAAGAATCCCCGCTGCCCACGTGTCTCACCCCTCGGCCTTCATGAGGCTGATAAAGAGATTCTCCAGGCGAGGCTGGACCGCGCGCCAGCCAAGAATATCGATACCTTCGCGGTGAAGCAGCTCTCGGACCTGATTTTCCTGAACGGTCCGATTATCGAGCAGCACGTCCAGCCTGTCCCCGAAGATCTGCACCTCGGCAATGAGGGAGCTTTCCTTCAGAACGGCGAAGGCGCGGCGCACTTCGCTACAGATAATCTCCAGCAGGGTTCCCCCCAGCCTTCCCCGCAACGCCGCCGGGCTGTCGGCTACCAGCAACCGTCCGGACTGAAGCATGCCCACCTGATGGCAGCGCTCGGCTTCGTCCAAATATGGGGTGGTCAACAGGACGGTGATATCCTCTGTCATCAGGCTCGACAGGATCACCCAGAAATCCCGGCGGGAAACAGGATCCACTCCGGTGGTAGGTTCGTCCAGCAGGAGCAGGCTGGGACGGTGAATCAAGGTGCATACCAGCGCCAGCTTCTGCTTCATACCCCCTGACAGCCGATCTGCCTGACGGCGTCGAAATGGTTCGAGGCGGGTGAACTGCAACAGCTCCTCCCGCCGCTTCCGGAACTCCTCCACACCGTGGATCTCGGCGAAGAATTCGATATTTTCATCGACGCTCAAATCTCCGTAGAGACTGAAGCCCTGGGAGAAATAGCCTATTCTTCGCTTGATCCGCTCCAGCTCCCGCGGCAACTCCATCCCGAGGATGCGGACGGTGCCATCCGTGGGCGCCAGAACCCCGCAGAGCAGGCGCAGCACCGTGGTTTTTCCCGCCCCGTCGGGTCCGACGAGGGCGAACATCTGACCCTGTGGTATGCTCAGAGTGAGGTCGGCGACAGCCGTGGTGTCACCGAAGGATTTACTGAGACCTAGGGTCTCTACAGCCGGAGGCGGGCTCACAGGGACACCTCAGGGAACGAGGACGGCATCCGCCGGCATCCCCGGCTTCAGGATCCCGAGCGGATTTTCGACAAAAACCTTGACACCGAATACCAGCTTGACCCGCTCGTCCCGGGTCTGGATGTTCTTGGGAGTGAACTCGGCTTCCGAGGCGATAAATGTAATCTTACCCGGAAAGGCGGCCGGCGGGTCGCCGTCGATTTGCACCGTGACCTGCTGCCCAAGGGCGATTGCGCTTAGATCCGGCTCGGCCACATAAACCTCCAATTCAACACCGCTCAGGTCCGCGACCACGAACATCGTTGCTCCTGAGACGATGTTTTCGCCGACCTCGACCAATCTCTGCAGCACGATGCCGTTCAAGGGAGAGGTGACCGTCGCGTCCTGGATACGGTTCTGAAGCAGCTGCACGGCGAATCGCGCCTGGTCGACCCTGGCCTCGGCCGCCTGAACCTCCTCCGGGCGCGCCAAGTTTTGAAGCTTCTTCAGAGCCTGTTCGGCCGCGTTGGCCTGGGCCTGCGCGACCACGAGCCGGGCCTCCGCGTCATCGCGTTGTTTCTCGGAGACACTGCCGCCGGGGAGCAGCTGGCGGGTGCGTTCAGCATCCTCTCGAGCCACCCGCAGATTTTCTTCGGCCTGTACCAAAGCCTCCCGGCCTTGCTGTATATCTTCGGACCTGGCACCCTTGACCAGAAGGGCAAACTGCGCTTCGGCCAGCCGCATTTCCGCCTTGGCCTGCTCCAGCTGGAGATCGAGAGCGGTGTGATCGATCCGAGCCAGGATTTGGCCTTTTTCCACCGCATCGCCCTCGCGGGCTATCAGCTCGATCACCTCCCCCCCGATCTTGGGGGACAGTCGTATCTCCGTCACTTCGATTGTGCCGGAAGCGGTGACCCCCTCTTGGACACGGGAGCAGGAGTTCCCAGATATCGCAAGGGCCAGGGTGCCGATGAATACTAAAACCCGCCTCAGCGGTCCCGTCCTTTCAAGGGATTTCATTATCGGGGTGGATCCGACAGCCTCGAGACGCCTGCTATTTCCGCAAAGCGTTTCCGAACCATGGCGACTATCTGGGCTTGCGTCATCTTATCGGCAGTCTCGGCCGCTACCACCCGCTGCGCAAGCTCCTTGGATCGGCCGATTTCCTTGAGCAGCTCGTTCGCTCCAGTGCAGAGCTTCACGATATTCTGGTAGTAGCTCTGCAGGTGATGCCGGCGGCGCTCTTCATATTTGTGTTCGGATGCTACATCCTGGGGTCCATACGGGGACCGGGACCGCGCACCTCCGGACAGGTGGAAGTGACTCTCGGCCTGAGAGTCGATCCGTTCCACCTCTGACTCATCACCAGCGATGGTCACGACAAGGGCCTTCTGGTGGTCTATCCAGATTCCAACGTTTCTCGTCATAAACGTTACCTCCTCATTTCGCCAGATCCAAAACCGTGAAAAGATTCCCCACAAAACTTAACGAGGTCCCAAGACGAAAGCAATCGAAATCGATTGATTTATACCATCTGTTATCAGTAAATTTTGTTTGTACAGGAACGGGCATCGATTGATTGGACATCCCAAATCCTTATAGTAATAGCAGGCTATCGAGATCCGAAACGGCAGGACCACGACAGTAGGCGAGCAGCAGGACAGGAAATATGAATCCAGGGGAAGTCTTCATCATCCGATTGTTTGCCCTTTTGGGCATTTGTGCGGCGCCCTTGGATATCGTGTTTATTCTCACCATCGGGGCGCTGCGTCCTAAATATAACGGTATCACCTCCTTCGCCAGCCTTCTCGGAGTTCCGGGCACACCGTATGCAATGCTCATTTCGGGTTGGTGGTTTCTCTATGGCTTCATGCTCATCCTTTTTGCCGTCGGTCTGCTGTTCTCGATGCCGAGGGACAGTAGAGTGCGATGGATCGGACCCCTCTTGATCATGATTTTCGGCATTTTCGATGGGATAGGTTCCGCCGTTTTCCCATGCGATCCGGGTTGTGCCGGCCTAACCATAGCCGGCAAGATGCATGTGCTCGTGAGCGCCGTCGGGACAGCCGCACTTGTCCCGGCACCTTTCTTCTGCTGGTTGGGTTGGAGGCAAGACCGGCGATTTGAGAAAATCCTGACGTTCAGCTGGATCGTTCAAATCGCGGGATTGCTGCTCCTGGTAATCCTGCTCTTCGCAAGGGTGAAAGGAGTGGCTGATTATCTCAACGGCTTCGGCGGATTGATACAGCGACTGGTATACACGGTGTACTATCTGTGGCTGGTTCCCGTCGGAGTAACAATGTACCGCCTGGCTGGCGCGGAAATGAGCAGAGGGTGAGCTCCCAACGAGCCCAACTCGAACCTGACCTTCACGCATTGAAAAAGGTAAGAACGAGGATATAAGAAATGCTGTTACTAACGGGGGCTAATGGTTTTCTCGGCAGAAATTTGATCGAAGAATTGAACAGACGGAACTATCAAATCAGGGCATTTGTCGGACCCGGTGAAAACCTGTACGACTTTTACGACAAGGTCGCTGAGGTCAGGCGGGGTGATATTCTGGACAGGGAGTTGTTGCAGGAGGCTGCGCGTGGATGTTGGGGGATTATTCATGCGGCCGGACATACCTCCATCTGGCCGCCGAGGAATGCGCTGCAGCGACTGATCAATATAGAGGGCACCGCCAATATGATCGAAGCGGCCCGGAAGGCAGGGGTGAAACGAGTGGTGCACGTGAGCAGCGCCATTGCCTTCGGCTACGGCTCCAAAGAACGGCCGGGCGACGAGACCCGGGAGTACAGAGCCGGCTGTTATGGGCTGGATTACTTCGACAGCAAGCACGAAGCCCAACTTCTGGTTCTGCAGGCAGCCGC
Organism: uncultured Spirochaetaceae bacterium; assembly: GCA_964588525.1. GTDB lineage: Bacteria > Spirochaetota > Spirochaetia > SZUA-6 > DRHE01 > JAFGQJ01. The sequence continues at coordinate 38,779 of CAZPQC010000015.1, read as the reverse complement.
GCGGGGGGATCTGCCGGCGGTGATCGTCAATCCGACTTACATGTTTGGACCCTACGATGCCAAGCCCAGCTCAGGGGCCCTGATTCTCGCCGTCTATCATCAGCAGCTACCTGCCGGGGGCACCGGGGGTAGAAATTACGCATCGGTGAAGGATGTCGCCGTGGGGATCGTGAACGCCCTGGAAATGGGATCCATCGGTGAGTGCTACATTCTGGGCAATCAAAACCTCTGCTACAAAGAGCTGTTCGAAAAGATATCCGAGGTAACCGGAAAACCGGCTTCCACGACAACCTGCCCGATTTGGCTGGGGAAAATCGTCGGGCTGGGCGGTTCGATATACGGCAGAGTGTTCAGCGTGGTTCCGCCGCTGTTCCTCGCCATGGTAAAGCTCGCCATATCGGAACACTACTACACGGCCAAAAAGGCGGTAGAAAGTATCGGGTTGCCCCAGACACCTATAGAGACGGCCATCGAAGAGGCCCTCCGGTGGTTTCGAGACAGCAGTTACCTGGATCTCGAGTTTCTGCGAACCAGGCTGCTACACAGAAGGCCCTCCAAGATGCACCCGGGTCTCAGGATTCGCCGCCAGCGCGACGTAGTCATTGAGTAGAGCAACAAACAGGTGGATCGCGTAGGCGGTCCAGATATTTCCGGTGTGTGCGGTGGCGACACACATGGCGATTCCCAGAAGAAATGCACCGAGGGTAACCCAAAAACCATAGGGGATGTGAACACACACGTACAGCGCCACGTTGACCAGGATCCCCGGCCAGACTCCGAAGGCACGAATGCAGCTCATCAGCAGGAAGCCGCGGAACAGGAATTCGTAGATCAGGATGTACACACCCCAGCTCAGGGTATTCACTGCGATAAGGGCAGCATCCCAGATCCGCTTCCGGATCAGCGGATAGATCTCAAAGAAGCTGGGCCTCCGGGAGAAGCCGAAAACCAGAGGAATGACTACGGCGCTGATTCCCAGGATCCAGTACAGAGTGTCCACAGAATCTACAGCGGTCAAACCGAGATCTGAGAAGCGGATCTGCGGTAGGAGGATCGCGGCCGCAACGGCGGGGATACCCAGAAATAGCACGCCTACACCTCTCTGCAAGAGTATGTACATCGCCTGGGATCGCTCACCCTGCCGGCGTTTATCGCAGAAACTTCTCAGTGCAACGGAGTTTGCGATAAACCAGTACAGGAAGTAGGCCCCCGTGAATGTAGCCAAAGCGACCACCGCGCTGCGGTATTCGGGATTCCAGGACAGTGAGAATCGGTTCACCTGTTTTTTCCTTTCCTTGTATACAAAGTCAATAATTGAAGAAGATCCTTCTCAGAGGTGGCTTTTTCACGTATATGGCGCCCTCGGGACAGGTCTCCTGGCAGCAGAAGCAACGGATGCACCTCTGGTGGTCGTGCCGCGGCGGTCGGGTTCTGTCGCCGTCGACCCAGTTGACAGATTTCGGCCGGGTCGGGCAGATCTGGATGCATACTCCGCATTTGATGCACATCGCCGCATCGATCCGGGGCCTGGATATGAACAGGCCGCCGAACAGGCGGCCGCCGATCCTTGTTCGGACAATGGCCAGCAGGATCACGGCCAGCTTCGAGCCGCTTCCGGACACGTATTTATCGATCGGTCCGCGATCGATATCAAATTCCGGGCAGAAGAACTCAAGCATAGGGTCACCGAGCAGCCGTATCTCCTCCTCAATCCAGGTACCACAACCGAACTCATGACCGAAGACGATCGTGGGCACCAGTTTCGGGTCGACATCAATCAGGCGACAGGCAGTTGCGTCGAGAGCCACGGGGTCCGTAGACAGCAGCAACAGCTTCAATTCTCGGGGATTACCGCTGCGGGGACCGTTTCCCTCCATGGCCAGTACCGCGTCCAGGATGTACAGTCGGGGACGAACAAGGTTCGTCAAATCCACCAGCATCCTGGCGAACTCAGAGGCATCGGACAGCTTGGCGTGAAACTCCGCTTTGAGAAATCCGGGAACACAGCCGAACTGGTTTTTCACGCCTGCTGTGATCTTTTCCAGAGCGTGGGTCTTGAACTTCGGCAGGCTGATCAGGCCGTCCGCCTCCACGACAGCCTTGGCCAGAAGAAACTTCTTGTTCTGTCGTCCGTCTTTGTAGGAGACCTCGACCGCCGTTTGAAAATCATCAAGGGGCACTCCTTCTGCCGAGGCCACATCCTGAAGACCGGCCTGACTGGCGACCCCGGCCGCCGAGCCCCGCGCCGGAGAGTCACCGTAAGAAACTCGTGCCCCCGCCTCCTTAAAGATGCGGCAGGCGGCCTTGAACACCGCCGGGTGGGTGGTGGTGCACCTCTCTGGTGGATCGGCTGCCAGTAGATTCGGTTTCAAGAGGATTTTCTCATCTCTGCCGGCAAACTTTGTTACCCCACCGAGGAGTTCGATACCCCGCCTCAGCGCAGTTTCAACCTCATGGTAGTCATAGGAGCTGCAGCGAACCAGTGCAACCTCAGCCATGTCCGGTTTCGTCTCTCATGTTTTTTTTCCCAACTGCAGCAACTCATGGACGCCGAGCATCGAAGCCCCTATAGCCAGATGGGCGAGGTAATAGATAATCCTGAAGGTGACAAGGGAGCCGATGATCTGGGGGTGCGTCGCTCCTGCCGGCAGGAGCAGCAGCATAATTACTTCGAAAACTCCTAATCCCCCGGGAACGAAGCTGACGAGACCTACAAACTGCGCGGTCATAAAGATACTGATGAAGCTCGGCAGCGGTATCGTGACAACCGGAGGCAGCAGAAAATACAGGGTCATGGAGGCAAAAACCCAGTCGATCACGGCAACCAGGAGCTGTACCGGAAAGAGCGTCCTGGAGGGAAGACGCAGGCGGTGTCTTCCCAGCTTTAGGGGTTTTTTCGTTACAACGACCATGACTGCATATGTGGCAACGAGAAGGATAAAAAAGATACCCACAGGACGTACCACGTAGGAAGACAGGTGCACCGAGGAGGGCAGTGTTTCGGGTTTCACCAGGAAGCAAACACCGGCAACGGTGAAAAATCCTGTGAAAGAGCTGAAAATTGTAAAAACAACGACCTTGGCAATTTCCGCTGCGGATAAGCCCCATGCTGAATAGAAGCGGTAGCGGATAAACCCGCCGCTTATGTAGGAGAATCCGATGGTGTTGCTGAAGGCATAGCCGATATATGAGGCGAAGGCTGTTCTTCCATACCCAAGAGTATGGCTGATGTGCTTCAGCGCCAGATTGTCATAGCCGGTGAGGGCCAAATAGCTGACGATACTGGCCATGACGGCGAGAGATAGTCTTCCGAGGGAAATCTCATGGAAATAGCGCGCTATCTCATAGATCTGGAAGCTTTTCACCTCATGGTAGAGGATCCACACGGCGATGAGGAACAGGCCGGTGCTCACAATTGGAATCACTATCCCGGGCAGCTTTTTGCGCAGGTATGACCGTTTCTCTTGTTCGGAATTCGATTGATTCCGTACCGATTTCATGGAGATGAAGCGGCAGCCCGGTCAAAGCACCCGGGTCAGGGCCAGTGCTATTTTTGTCAGGGACAACGGGGTGCGATAGTAGGCCAGGTATCGATCTTCCCACGTCGGCTCGAACTTTTCCTTGTATTGCCTGACCCCCTTGGCGTGGACGAGCCAGTTGATATGCGTGGAAATCTGGTAAATCGCCTTTTCGATTATTGTGGGCCCGGGATTGTCGGCGATGCCGGCCAGTCCCAAATAAAAGCTCTTATACCCCTTCTGCCATAACTCCTGCATTAGTACCATAAATATGTAATCCATAGCCGCCCAATGGACTCCGGGTCGGTGCCTCATCAGGTCAATCGTGGCTTCTCCGCTCCTGTAGGATGGGATTTCATTCACGAATGCAACAGCCTTCCCATCCGGACCACGGAGTACGGTGAGGGGTGTACGGGACAGATACTCCCTGGTGAAGCTTCCCTCCAGGAAACCAAATTCCCGATGCCCCGACAGGCCGAGCCACTCCTTCGAAACCTCCTCGACCTCATCCAGCAGTTCTTGCGAGTGAGGAGGCTCCTGGCCGACCAAATGAAATCCCTCCCCGTCGAGCTTTCTGCGGATATAGCGAAAGTACTTTTTTTTTGATGTTCTCTCACAGAAATCCTTCAAGTCGACAACCGCACTCTCCGCTATTTTTAAAAGCGGTAATCCGAGATGCTCGTACAGAGTCGTCAACTCCGGCATCAGGAAAACCACCTGCCAGCCGTTGTCGATGCAAAAGCGCAGAAAAGAGACGGTCACCCGCTCAATTTCATCTTCCGGACCAAGGGGGTCGCCCAAACAGACAGCCACACCCATGAGCGTCCTGTAGGAGAGGAAGGATCTTCCGGTAGCTGAAAAGTAGTAGCTTTTGTCCGCCCAGGTCTTGAAGTAGTCGTAGGAAGACCGTCCAAACTCGGCTACGATCTGCCTGGCCCGGGCACGTTCGCCGGGAAGGATAATCACTTCATAGGTGACCGGCCGGAAAATACTGTAGGCGGCAAAACATAGGCTCACAATGCTCAAGACACGCAACGAATCTAAAAACCAGCGGGCGTGTCTGGACACGGGCGTTAAATCGCTGTTGCCTGTCAGGCTAAGCTCCCTCAAAGTCCTGGTAATCGCATCGAGTATACTGAAATCGATTCCGAAATCTCGTTTGTCGAGCAGCCAAAAACCGAACGTCCCGTAACAAACACCAACGGCGACGCACAGCCCGAGCAGCGCGAGTCCCTGCCTGATGCCTCGCGGCTCGGAGCGCACGGTGAAGCTCTTTCGATATAGAAAAAGTACGACAAGGGTCAGTGCTGGCGCAACGGCGGTGTACCATAACCGATGTTGGCCGAAATGAGTGACGAAGACCACCGAGGTAACCGCTACCACTGCCCACCAGGCTACCCTGCGTCGCTGAAGCAGCCGCAGGGATAAATAGATAAGTATGAACCCAAGCGTCAAGTTAAGGGTGCGGCTGATATGGAAAACTCCGAAAGGTAGTAACACACCGTACAGACGGGGATGATGGGGAAATCGGGTCAGAAGCACCTGCAGAATGCTGACAAGACCGCTGAGAAAAATCGCGACTGCGACAAGCCTCACTCCCAATTGCGTCCCGGCTGTCTTGGGATAGCAACCGGCGTATCCGTTGTGGGATTCGGTTCGCTCGATCCCGCCGGCCGGCAGGCCGGTCGAGCTGCTTCGATCCAAAGGTTTCCCCATTTTTCCGTCCCGGGCAGATGAAATCGTTCTATTCGAGCTTCCGCGCGTCAACCGCTTGCCGAAGTGTAGCATGGGCCCGGGGTGAGAGCATAGCTATTCCATTGGGGGCTTAATCATCGCAGGTGAAGAAACGCCGAACAAGTATCAAAAGCGTATGCTACGGGCCTGCAACTGCGCCCTGGAACTGGCTCCTGCTACGGCCGACTGCACCGTGGTTCAAACAGGTTTTTAAACCCGCCCGGCGGACTAGCCGCTCCGATCCTCCGGCAGCGGGATACGGATAGAGAAGGTGGCGCCCTCGCCCATCTTGGAGGCTACCTCGATCCGCCAGCCGTGACCCTCGACGATGCTCTTCACCGTGGTCAGCCCCAGACCCAGGCCCTGCTCTCGACGTGAATTCGTGCCCCTGAAAAAAGGATCGAAGATACGGTCCAGATCCTCCTGGGGGATCCCGATGCCGGTGTCGGAGATGGACAGCTCGGCTTCCCGCCCGTCACTGCGGGCGCGCAGCTCGATCCTGCCTCCCGCCTCGGTGTAGCGAATGGCGTTTCCGATCAGGTTCTCCAGGGCGCGCTCGACCAAACCTTCATCCATGGGAACCCTCAGATCGTCGGGCAGATCGATCGCCGCACCGAACCCCCGCCTGAGAATAAAGGCGTCCTGCGCATACCTTCTGGCAATACCTGCTAGGAAACCCCGTAGCCCCACTTCACGAAAGATTAGTCTCCATTCCCCTGTCTCCATCTTTACAAACTCGATCAGCTCACTCACCATGGTGTCGAGCGCCTTTGTCTTGTCGGATATCACCGAGAGATACCTCTTCTGTACCTGAGGATCGGCGGCGAAGCCGTCGGCTATGGCCTCCACATAGCCCTGTATCAGAGCCAGGGGGGTCTTCAGGTCGTGGGAGATACCCATGATGAAACGCGATCTACGGGCCTGCTCCTCTTTCAGTGCCTTGCGCATGGTGTCGAAGGAACGGGTAAGGGAGGAGATCTCCTCAGGGCCGCGGGGATCGAGCTCGAAATCCAGATCCCCCTCGCTGATTTTGCGGGTGGCACCCTCCAGCCTGAGGACCGCCAGGTTGAAGTGCCGCACTATGAGGAAGGAGGCCAGCGAGGAAAAGATCAGGAGGGCCAGGGAGGTATAGACCACGATCTCCACTGTACGCCTTCGGAACCACGGCAGGGGCTCGGGCTCCCGGGGCGTTTTCAGGAGGACCACCAGTCCGCCGGACTCCGCCGCTTTGGGCGAGTCGATGTGGAACAGGGAGGAATGGGCGTTCTCACGGATGAAACCGAGGATCTGTCCCTGGTCTACGGGCTTGCCGGGAAGGAACTGCGGCACCGTGGAGAAGAGGATGTTGTTGTCCGGATCGAATACGACAATGTCGGCGCCCGGTGGAAGCCTGCGGGCCAGTTTCTCAAGATCGCGGATTCGAGATGCAAGGGGATCGTTACGCAGTCCCCACGACCTGACCTCGGCGTTTTCTCCGGCCCTCCTGTTTCTCATCGCCTCTGCGTATTGCAGCAAGAGCACCGAAGCGGTGACCAGGAAGGGGACGACGATGATTCCGGCCACCAGGAGGATGAACTGGCTGCGTAGTTTCATCGCTGCAGCGCCTCCGCGTTGAAGCGGTAACCCAGGCCGTGGACCGTCTCGATTAGGGATGGAGCAGCGGGATCCGCTTCGATCTTCCGGCGAAGCCGCTGCACGTATACCGCCACCGCCGTGATGTCCCCATAGCTGTTTTTCCAGACCTCGGCATAGATCGTCTCCGGGGAGAGGGCTTTGCCCGGATGGGTTACAAGGTAGGCAAGCACCTCGAACTCCTTGATAGAAAGGGGAACCTTCTCCGTGCCTCTCTTCAGCAGATAGCCGTCCAGGTCCAGGGTGAACTCCCCGAAGCGCAGGCAGTTGGAAGGAACGCTTCCCGTGCCGGAGGATCGTCTGAGCACGGCGCGCACTCTGGCGGTTAGGACTCTGGGCGAAAAAGGCTTGGTGACGAATTCGTCTGCTCCGATGCCCAACCCGAGGATCATATCCTCGTCGGTATCGCGGGCCGAGACGATGATCACCGGCACATCGCTTTCCTTGCGCAGGCGCTGGAGGAACTCGAAACCGTCGATCCCCGGAAGGTTGATGTCCAGTACGACGAGGTCGAACTTCCCCGCACGGAACTCTTCCAACCCCTGCTCAGCGGTTTCGCAAAGCAGCGCCTCCGTACCCTCCTTTTCCAGATAGAGACGAATGAGTTCTCCCATCTCCTTCACATCCTCTATAATGAGGATCTTCGCCTTCATGGCCTGGTCCTTTTATTCGAAGCGCAGAGCCTGGATCGGATCCATGCGCGAGGCTTTTCTGGCAGGATAGATCCCGAAGAAAACCCCTACGGCCACTGAAAAACCAAGGGCCAGACCGACGGTCGCCGGCGTGATGGAGATGGTCAGTTGACCCGCCTTGCTGATGATGTTGGCCGCCGCCCAACCGAGAATCCAGCCGAGGAGCCCTCCGCTTCCGGAGAGGATGATTGCTTCGGTGAGGAACTGGGCCAGGATGTCCCGCCGCCGCGCACCGATGGCTTTACGGATGCCGATCTCCCGGGTCCTCTCGGTCACGGACACCAGCATGATGTTCATGATACCGATACCTCCGACCAGGAGGCTGATCCCGGCGATACTGGCCAGTAGGAGGGTCATGGTCTGGGATACACCCTGGACAGTTTGGAGGATATCTTCCTGACTGACAACAGTAAAATCGTCTTCGCTGCCCGGGGCAAGGTGATGCCGCGCCCGTATCAGGGCGCTGATCTCTTCACGGACCTGCTCCATCTGCTTCTTGTCCGTCACTGCAACGCCGATGCTGCGCAGGTCATTTTGCCTCCGAAAGCGGATGAACTGGGTGCTCAAGGGGATGAGAACCGTATCATCCTGGCTGAAGAATCCCCCTCCACCTTTTGCCTGCAGCACTCCGATCACCTTGAAGGAAGTATCCCCGATTTTAATCGTTTTGCCGAGGGGGGCCTCATCTGAGAACAGGTTGGTCACCACGTCGCTGCCAAGCACCGCCACGGTGCGGCGGGCACGGTAATCCTCATCGCTGAAAAAGCTGCCCTCTTCCACGGGCCAGTTTCGAACCAGGGGATAATCTGCGGTAGTGCCCACGACGTTCGTGCTCCAGGTATTCTTCCGGTACTTGAGCTGCTGCCGGCTGGAAGCTTCCGGCGCCACCCCCGCCAACCCCGGAATGCTCTGCCTGATGGCCGCCGCATCGTCAGCGGTCAGGGTGGTGACCGAGCCGAATCCCTGTCGTACGCCACCCTGGCTTGAGCTTCCGGGGATCACGGAAAGCAGGTTCGAGCCGAGACCCTCGATACGCTGCTGCACCTGCACGGCGGCCCCCTGTCCGATGGAAACCATGGCGATCACTGCTCCTACACCGATCAGGATGCCGAGGGTAGTGAGAAAGGCACGTGTCCGGTTCTGCCAGAGGGAACGTGCCGCAGAGCGCAGGTTCTCCCACAACTCACCGGGACTGAAAATGCTGCGGCGTTTGCCATTGCCCTGCGCCGGATGGAGCTGAGCGTCGGAAGGGTTGCCGGCTGAAACGTCCGCTCGCAATCCGGATGCCACGATCTCGTCGGAGATCACCCGCCCGTCCAAAAAACGGATGCGCCGGCGAGCGTAGGAGGCGATATCCTCCTCATGTGTTACCATAACGACGGTTATCCCTGAGCGATTAAGGTCGCGAAAGATATCCATGATCTCCCCACTGGTCCGGCTGTCGAGGTTGCCTGTCGGCTCATCGGCCAGAATCAGGGAGGGAGAGTTTATCAGGGCCCGCGCAATGGCCACACGCTGCTGCTCTCCTCCGGACAGTTCGTTCGGCCTGTGGCGTCCTCGATCCGGAAGGCCTACCGCCTTCAGGAGCGCCAGAGACAGCTTTTCCTGACTGCTCTCGCCCCTGTAGATCAACGGCAGTTCGACATTCTGCTGGGCGTTGGTGCGGGCCAGAAGGTTGAACCCCTGGAACACGAAACCGATCTCCCGGCTCCGAACGGCAGCCAGCTCATCATCCGTCATGGTGGATACGTCGGTTCCGTTTAGGATATAGGATCCCGAGCTCGGATGATCGAGGCAGCCGAGAAGATTCAGGAAGGTCGATTTCCCCGAACCCGATGGTCCCATAACGGCAACGAACTCCCCCCTGTGAACGGTGATGGACACGCTCTGGAGCGCTGGAACCTCCACCTTACCGGTGCGGTAGGTCTTGCTCAAATTATGCGTAACTATAAGAGCTTCCCTCACCTCTGTCCTCCCTTATCAGTGCAGGAAGCGGAACATCGCACCCGGGCCTTGCGGGTTTTGCCCGTTCTGGCCCTGGCCTGCGCTCTTCCTGTTCAGGACGGCTACTTCCTGCCCCTCGTCCAACCCGGCCACGATTTCGGTTCGCAACCCGTCGGTGGCTCCGATCTGTACATTTCGGAAAACCGGCTTGCCATCCTGAAGAATCGTGACCCGGGATGAACCGCCGGATCTCTGTATCGCCGTGTTGGGCAGAGTCAGGACATTGCTGCGATGCAGCACCTGGATCTCCGCGTCTGCATTCATCCCCCAAAGGAGCTGCATCTCCCGGTTCGGCACCTCGATAGCGGCGTCGAACACCGATACATTCCCCACAACCTGAGCGGTGAGATCGAGCTGGGTCACCGTACCCATGAGCTGCAAATCCGGGAACGCCGACGGCGTTACCAGCGTCGCCTGGCCGATCCTGACCTGCCCCACATCATACTCGTTTACCTGAGCCCGGAGCACCATGCGCGTCATGTCCGCCACGCTCATAAGCGCGGAACTCGGCGTCACCAGATCACCGACCTGCACCACTATATTTGTCACCACGCCGGTTGAGGGCGAGCGGATGACCGTGGAATCGAGGATTAACAGGGCTTTCTGCAGTGCGCTTTCAGCCTGGGCCACCGCCGCCTCCTGGGCTTGAATCACATCCTCGCCGGACCCCGCCTTCACCGAGTCGAAGGCCTGCTGGGCCGCATTAAGGCGCGCTTCGGCTACGACGAGCCCTCTCTCCGCATCGGCCAGCTGATTTTTCGAGGCGAGATTTTTTTCGGCAAGACTCTTCATGCTATCGAAATTTTCCCGGGCGCTCTGCATCTCCTGGCGGGCCTGCTCCAGATCGGCCAGGGATTGGGCTAGCTGCTCCGCTGTCGGCATGGCCCTGAGATTGGCAAGTGTTACCTTTTGAGCCTGGTAGCCGGCCTGGGCGCTCTGCAGGTCCAGATCCAGACCTGAACGATCGATCTCAGCCAGGGCCTGGCCCGCTTTCACCCCCTGGCCTTCGGATACCAGGATACGAACCAGTTTGCGCGCGGGCATGTTGGGATCGGGGCGTATCGTGGTGTAGGTCTTTGGCTCCAGCTTGCCCGAGGCGGAAACGGTTACCGAGATGTCCCCCCGCGCCGTATTCACGACAGCGTAGGCCTGCTCCTTTCCATTCGCTTCAGGCGCGGCGGAAAAGATCCTACCTCTAAACGCGAACATGGTGACCGCAGCCACGGCGATCACGACACCGGTAAGGAGTGCAATCTTCGCTCCTTTTTTCATGTCCTTTTCTCCTTCATTTCAGATCATTCCCCCATGACATCCCTCAGGTTGAGGATACCGAGCTGCATCTCAGACTGTGCTTCAGACAGAGCCACTCGGGCTGCGCCTAGTGTTACCGAGGCATCGAGCAGATCTTTGGCTGAACCTGAACCGCTTTCCAGCTGCAGCTGCGCCAGCTCATGCCGGGCCTCGGCCAGCTCGAGGCTCTGTCGGGCCACCGCCTCCTTGGCTTCCAGAGTGTGCAGAGACGAGACGGCAGCCCGGACTTCGGCACTGATGCTTGTCACGAGCTGTTCCTCCTGGATGCGCGAGGATTCGTTCTTCATGGTCGCCTGGCGAATCTGCGCCGCCGCCAGGCCGGCGTCGAACACCGGCACGCTCACCGAGAGATTGGCGCTCCAGGTGCCGTAGTCCGTGTCGTCCGTCCAGTCGTGGGACCAGCCCAGGCTGCCCCCGGCCGATACGGTGGGCGAGCTCTGGGCGCGCTTCACGGCAAGATCGATATCTCCCGAGAGCCGGGTCAAGCGCAGCTGCTTGAGCTCAGCGCGCTGCTGCAATGCCCTGGCCACCGCCTCTTCGGCATCAATAGCGGGTAACGGCAGGTCCGTCACTTCCGCGACGGTGTAGAGCTTGTCCAGCGGCCATCCGAGGAGCTGGGACAGTTTTTCCCGGGCGCTCACGATTCCCTCCTCGGCTTCCCTCAGATCGATCTCCGTGCTCTTGAGGTTGATCCGGGCCTGCAGCAAATCGACGGCGGTTGAATTGTGGGTATCGAAGAGGGTTTGAACCCGCTCCATCTCCTCCTGTCTCTGAGAGAGGGTCTGCTTCTGCACGCCCTCGCTGCGCTGGGCTGAGAGCAGGGCGTAGTAGGCCTTGGTCACCTCGGAGGACAGGGCCCTGCGGTCGTCCTGACCGGCGATCCTCTTGCCCCGAAGGGTGAGCTCGGCCTGCTGGAGCTCGGCGTAGCCGCGGCCGTGGGTGTAGCCGTCCCAGAGGGTTTGATCGGCGGACAGGGAGACACTGGTGGAGTGATTGAGAGGATCACTCTCCAGGAGTTTGTAACCGGCCGAGAGATCCACCGTCGTAGTGGGACCTTGAAGGCCGAGCTGCGCCTGAAGCGTGTCCGAAGAGTTTTTATCCACCGTGTCGGATGTAGCCAGCCCGTTGTCCACCATGACGTTGTTGCGGCCCGCACCTGTGCTGGCCGTAAGAGCGAACGAGTTGCGAGCCACCGCTTCCGCATGCTGGGCTTCGGCCACGGACAGGTCCGCTTGCTGTCTGCGGAGGTCCGGACCGGTGGACAAAGCCGCCTGGAGACACTGCTCCAGGGTTACCGTCTGCCCCTGATCTTCGGCCATTACCGACAAGGGCAGAAGGCAGAGGGCGGCCATGATCAACACGATCTGCGGAGGCAACAGATCTCTACGTATCTCGGTCATTCTCTCTCCTATTCTTGTTGAGAAGATAAATTAGTACGGACACCTCAGTTCGCCCATATATGGTTGATAAACGGTGACTAATTTTCTGTTATTTCCCCGGCGTCAAGCAGCAATAAGTGTAATGTTGCGGAAAGCCGGCTGTAATGCACCCCGATTAGAATAAACAGGTCGATTCGAACAGGACCAACGGAGGATATCGGGATGGCGCTCACAATACGGTCGAAGATCATTCTTCTTGGCATCGGTGCATTGGTGCTTTCCCTGGGTATTTCCCTGCCGATGGAGCTGCTGGCAAGCCGCCGGGAGTCAGAGCGCGTAGCTCGGGAAGATTTCATCAAGGCTATCACCGACCTGGCGCCGGCTATCGACGTTCTTCGGGCCAGCCCCGGGGCGACGGGGCTCCTTCACTCGGTCTTCGCGAGGCTAGCGCGAGAGGAAAAACTGTATATCCTCAATCCTTCCGGCGTTGTCTTGGCTTCTTCAGTTAAAGGGCTGGAAGGACAGGACCTGAAAAATATCCCTCAGCCTCTACCGTCGGATGCGAAAGATCTGCTTGCAGCAACGGGTGCACCTGCCTCCCGTACGGTAACCTCCCACGGCCTCACCGCCACTGAACTGTTCGTGCATCTGGACGGCGGTGATACTCTTCTTGCCGTCCGTTCACCCCAGGCTGCCGCTGAGCTGCAACACGTGCTGCTCTACCGCACCATTCCTCTGATACTTTTTGGTGCGGCGCTGCTCACCGGGATTTTCTGGGTGGGCCTGGATCGAATCATTCTGAAACCGCTGCGCTTGCTTTCCAAGAGCTCGGAGACGGTGCTTTCCCTGGATGATGAAAGCACGGGAATCATTCCCTCGGAGTTGATTCCCGCCGACGATCTCGGGGAGGTGCTCCGGTTACAAAATCTGATGCTGACAGGCCTGAGGGAAAACCGCCTGAGATTCGAGGAGGAGCTTCACCAGCGTACTTTCGAGCTGGAGGTCGCTCATCAGCTGTCCGGTCACATCGGATACCACAACACCTATCGGGACCTTTTGCAAGAGGTGCTCATGCACCTTCACAAAGTTGTATCGTGGGACGTGGCGGCTGGGTTCGTTGTCGAGACGGGACAAGCACAGGTATGGGCCCGGAGCCGGGTCCCGATTACAATCACTGCCACCGAGGAGGTCCGACACTGGATGGAAGACACCTGCTCGACCGCCGGGAGTGAGCACCTGCAAGTCCTGGATAGTCTCTGGCAGTCCATTGACTGGAGAGTGGTTGACCCAAGCGGTCCCATGCTGGAGAAGCTCCGCTCTCACCTGGCGTTTCCGCTTCAAACCAAGGATTGCTTCGTGGGGGTCGTGGTTCTAGGGAATTCCCGACAGAATGCTTATGCCGGCCATCACGCGCGAGTCATTCGGGATGTTTTAGAGCATGGGTTGGCTGCAGTGGAGCGGGTACAGCGACTGGTCCGGGCGCAAACGAAGCGCTTGGAATCTCTCCTGCAGAACATGAGCGTAGGCGTCCTCTTCCTGGACACCGAGGGTCAATTGATGTACATCAACAAGAGAGGGGAGGAATACCTGGCGCATATGCAAGAGACGGCCAATGACATCGGCGGGCATTGGCGACGACCGATTGTGTTGAGCAATCTGTTCGCACTGGAAGGCCCTCATAATAACCTTGAGGTTCTGACTCCTCGAGGGTCCAAGAAAACTCTGCGGATCAACGTGGCTCCTTTTGAGGCCAATTCACCGGAAATACCGGGGGGGCGCATTATTATCATCGAAGAGCTGGCCCCAGAAGCTACTTACCCACCTCCTTAAGATCCTTTTCCAGCTTCTCCAGCCGATCCTTCAATTCCTGAATGTCATCCAACAGCTCCTTAACCGCCTCCTTGCTCACCGTAGCCTGACCCTTCAAGACCAGCTTCTCGTATACAGCCGCTCCCAATTTACTGAACTTCTTCTCCGCCTGCCGCTCGATCTGGGTAATCTCATAGCGCAGCAGACCAATCTCCCCGAGATCCTTGGCTTTTTCCTTTGCCTTTCCCAGGATCTCCCGGGACGACTCCAAACCCTGATTGACGACCTGTTCCATCCGATCCCAAAAACTCATGTTTTTCCCTCCGCTGATTTTATATCACAATGAACGGTGCTATACTTATAATAGCCTCAAGAAGGATCAAATTGCAATTTTCTTGTCCTTCATGCTATAGTGCCGGAGAAAGACGTACCACATGGTTTATCTGCGTTGCCGCAACTGCGGTTGCTACCTGCTGAACTCGGAAGTTAGCGAACAAGGCTATTGCTCCAGCGATTGTGCCGAGCAATACCGCACCTGCGCAAACTGCGGGGGATACTATCAGGCGGACATGGGTTACGGCGGGCAGTACTGCCGCCCCGAGTGCGCGGTGCAGTACAAGATGAATCGCTATACCGACACGGCGTCGAGACACGGACTCTTGAAAGAGCTTGCATGAATCTGATCTTTCTCGGAGCCCCGGGAGCGGGCAAAGGTACTCTGGCAACCCTCTTGAGCAAAGAGTACCGAATCCCCCAGATCTCAACCGGGGATCTGTTCCGGGCAGCGGTGAAAGAAGGCAGCGAGCTCGGCAGGCAGGTGCGGGGAATCATGGAGAAGGGTGAGCTTGTGCCGGATTCGTTGACCGTAGAGTTGGTGAAGGAACGGCTTTCGAAACCCGATGCCAGGGGCGGCTATATCCTGGACGGATTCCCCCGTACCGTCGCTCAAGCGGACGCGCTGGCTGAGTTCCAAAAGATCGATGCCGTAATCAACTTCTCGATCAGCGACGAACTGGTGATTCGCCGCCTCTCCGGGAGGAGAGTCTGTCGCTCCTGCGGAGCGATTTATCACATCGAGAACATGCCGCCCAAAGTCGAGGGTACCTGCGATCGCTGCGGCGGGGAGCTGTACATCCGGGACGACGACAAGATCGACTCCATTAAAAACAGACTGCGAGTGTACAAAGAACAGACCGAACCCCTTATCGCATACTACAGAGACAGGGCAGTGCTGAGGGAAATCGACTCCTCCAAGTCCCCGCAAGACTCCCTCGCGCAGATCGAATCCGTACTGGAGTGAACGGCTGGGGCGATTCAACCCCTTTCTTGGAACACCGCGGCAGAGAACTAGCTCGGCGCCTTGACCTCGGGTGGCAGCAGCCCGCTTCGCTGCAGAAGATCTTTGACCCGGTCCCGCTCCAAGAGTTGCGGATCGGCCAACAGCTCCGCGATGGCCTCCTGGTTTTTGAACCCCCCTTCCAACGCTTCGGATAGGGCGGTCAGCCCTCGCTCGGGATCTTCGATTTTGGTCAGCTGAATCACGGCGCTGGAGAACCAGGCTTCCACCCGTTTTTCATCGTAGGCGAGGGCCTGCGCATAAGCCTCCAGAGCCTTGTCGTAGCGCTCCTGCATCCTGTACGCGTCAGCCAAATGCATATACGCATCCGCGCTGTCAGGGCGACTCTGTAGATAGGCCTCGAAAACCTCCGCCGCCTCCTCGATCCGTCTTAGTTCGAGCAGAAGCTCACCCCGATTATACAGGGCGTCCAGATCCTCCGGATCATTCTCCAGGATCGTAGAAAAGGCATCGAGGGCCGCCTCTCTCTGCTCTTCTTTCCAGAGAAGCATCCCCAGGTTGTAGCGAACCTTGTTGTTCGCCGGGGTTGCTTCCAGAATCCGGCGGTAGATCTCGATCGCCCGGACGTTGTCCCCCTGAGCGTGGTAGGAAAAAGCCAGGGCCTCCAGAAGATTTTGATTGTTCGGATCCTGGCTGATCAGTCCTTCCAGTACGCCTTGAGCCTCCCCGGGCCTGCCGGCGCCGATAAGAGCCATGGCTAGATTGAAATAGGCCTTTTTATTTTCGCTGTCGATACTGAGCGCTTTCTGATAGTAGAGAATAGACTTGTCGTAGTCGGCCAGATCGTAGTATGCATTCCCCAGGTTGTAGTACTCCAAGGAAAGCTCCGAACCTCGGATGGTGGAGGTGCAGCCTGAGAAAATCAGTATCAGGACAGTGAAGACAAGCAGATGTCGCACGGTCAGAATATTAACTTATAATTTACCGTTATGGAAGGATTGGTATTTCTCGATTTTGACGGGGTAATCTGCGACTCCCTTCCGGAAACCCTGGTCAGCTCCTGGAGGGGATACTATCTCTCGCGCGGCGAAGAGGAGCCCGCGGCGATGCCCGTCACCCTACGTCAGGACTTCGAGCGGCTCAGACCGTACGTGCGCGCCGGAGAGGATTTCATTCTCATTCAAGAGCTTATCGCCGCGAAGTTCCCGATCCGGTCACAGCAAGACTTTGACGAACAGCTGGCACAGCGGGGAACCCAAACGGTTACCCGCTACAGGGAGTCCTTCTACAGCGCAAGGCGGGATTTCCTGGCGCACGACCGGAAATGCTGGATCAGTCTGAACAGGCTGTATCCCCACATAATCCCCTTCTTCAGCAACTGGGTGTCTTCCTCATCCCTGTACATTCTCTCCACAAAGAGGGGGGAATTCATCGTAGAGATCCTTTCCTCCAATGGCATCCCCATGGATCCGAAGCGGGTGCTGAGCTGTGAAGCCAAGGAGAAGAAAGCCACCATCCTGCACACTCTGGAGGCAACAGGAGCTGGACGGGCTCTGTTCATTGACGATCAGATCGATCATCTGACCTCGGCTTCAGCCCGGGAACCCCGGATCATAGGCTGCCTGGCCTCCTGGGGATACGTACAGCAGCAGTGGCTCGAGGATCCCCGGGGAATCGAGGTGCTTCGCCCCGACCAGCTGGCCGACCGTGTTCAGCCCTGGCTGGAAAAGTGAAGCCGTGGGATTCTCCGGCGGATCACTCGTGGTGGACAGGTTGCCAGCGCTTGCCCTTCCAGCGCGGCGGCACTCGAAAGATGCTCAAGAGCGTCACAAAGGAGTAGAAGAGGAGGAAAAAACAGGTGTAGGGTACCAACCGCAGCAGGTACCAGCTCTTGTCCGGGCGGTAGAGGATCCCCGCAATAAGAGCCATCAGGCCAACGCTGATAAACGAAGCAGCGGGAAATACGAACAGAAAGGGAAGGAAAACGGCTATGGGCACGGCAACCACACTGGCGATCAGAAACAGGGTAATGAAGCGATAGGCGAAGCGGGTGGCGAAATCCTCGTGATAGAAGGCTCCGCCGTTCCAGCGGAGGTGCTGATTTATCAAATCCCGCCAGTGCTCCTGGGCCTTGGTCTGTATCATCGTATCGGTACGGGTTGAAACCCTGACCTTCCAGCCGCTCTTGGCCGCAGCGGTGGCCAGGGCCGCGTCTTCGACCAAGGTGTACCCCAGGCTGCGAAAGCCGCCGATCTGGTCGATCACCGCCCTGCGGGCGACCATATTGTTGCCGAAACAGCTTCCCGGCATACCCAGACCCGCGGTTGCCGAGTTGTACTGATGGATGAGCGGCTGGTCGAAAGCCTGAAAGTTCCTGAAAAATCCCCTCTCCTTGCTCAGCGAAATCTGGCCGAACACCATTCCAACCCGGGGATCGTGGAAATACGGCTGCAGCTTTTCCACCCATTGGCGAGGCACCGTGCAATCTGCATCCGTGAACACGAGGATCTCTCCCTCCGCTGCGGCTATGGCAATGTCCAGGACGAACTGCTTAGGTCCCAGATCGTCCACCTCCTCGGTATTCTCCAGTACCTTCACCCGAGAGCCGTGTTTCCCGGCAAAGGCCTTCATGAGCTCCAGTGTGCCGTCCTGGGAGCGGTCGCTCACCAGAATGACCTGGAAATCCTGAACACTCTGCGATTCGAGAGACGCAAGCAGTGGAGGCAGATTTTCCTGCTCATCCTTGGCCACCACGATCACGGACACTTTAAAAGGTAGGGCAGAGGAGCTATCGGTTCTACGCAGAACATCCTCCAGCCGGTTACGGATCACTCCCGCCAGGCAAACGATATGAACCAAGATGACGCTTGCGGCCAGGGCCGCACTGATGTACAAAAGGATCTCTTCAACCATGGTTGACTGGACTATAGTCAATAATACAGCTTTTCACAATCGAAAAAACCATGCTACTCTTCGTGATGTACCCATGAGGATAATTATCGCTCTGCTGTGTATCGTTTTCATCTTCCTGGTCTGGGACGTTCGCCTCAGGATCTCCTACTGCCTCTACGGCAGACGCAAGTACGAGCGTTTCAATCGAGTCCAGATTCAAGGGGCTCGCTACGTGTTGCTGGCTGCCAAAATCTACGCCGGTTTTCGGCTCATCGTTGAGAACAGCCTGGGCAAACGCTTGCCGGCTCAGTTCATGATCCTCAGCAATCACCAGAGTTTGGCGGACATTCCTATACTTGCCTACGTTTTTTCCCGAAACACCGTGGGCTTTGTCGCCAAACGGGAGCTGCGGAGAGGATTTCCCTCGGTATCCATTGCATTGCGGAAAGGAAAGCACGCCCTGATCAGCAGACGAGGGGACTTCACCACGGCGCGCAGGGAGTTGGTGCGGCTGGCACGCTATTCCCGGGAAGGGGTATGCCCGGTGGTGTTCCCGGAGGGAACCCGTTCCCGCAGCGGCAAAGTCGGAACCTTTCACTCAGCCGCGGTGCGGACGATCCTGGATGAAGCCGCGATGCCCGTTGTATCGGTTGCCGTGGACGGAGGTTATCGAATCGCCGGTATTCGGGGTCTGACCACGAATCTGGCGGGCTGCATCTACCGGGTGAAACTGTTGTCTCTGTACCCGGTGACAACTCAGCGGAGCCAGGTCAAGGATATCCTCGACAACTGCCACAGTGAAATATCGCAACAGGTGAAACAATGGAGAAAGATCGAGAATTAGAGGAGTATTGGAGCAGGAAAGCGGAGGAAGTGGGCGAACCAATCCTCATGCGATCCATCTCCCACACGTACTACCGGGGCATCCCGGACACCTTCGGGATTCTTTACGTCTCTGACAGCTTCCTGGTGTACGAATACTCCAAGAAGAGTCGCAAATCGATCCTCGAAACCCTCTTTTCGAGAAGGGGTGGAGAAGAGCTGAGCGAAAGTGTTCGGATCGAGCGGAAAGACATTCAGCGGGCTGCCATCGTCAATTCCTCGACGGCCCGGTCGTGGATCCGCAGGTCTCTTCCGCCCGGGGAGGTGTTGGCAAAATTGGAAGCGATGCAATCCAATCCCCTTCTGAATATCCTGGCCGGAACCGTTGTATGCGTCTGCACGAACACGGATTACATCCTGCTGGACACTCCTTCAAACCGGAAGTGGATCGATTTGCTGTCATAGACCGGTATAAAAATCAAGCCCACCCGGCACGCGGCCAGGTGGGCTGTTCGTGGTATCAGCAACGACTGTTCTGATTGGTAGTCTTATTTGAAGTCGCTAGGTCTTCGTTCGCTGCGGTTGCATTTGTTGCAGGTGGCAACGTTTTTCAGTTTGCCATTGGCAAAGACCGATTTCATCTTCACCTCTCCGCCGCAGGCGCAGAAGAACTGCTGTGTAACCACGTTGACCCGAGCGTTCTTGCTAATTTCTGCCATAATGTTTCCTCCTCCTTGACTCCAAGCGTTTCATTCGATACGGGCGTTCAGACCGCAATTCCCCACCCTGACAGAATGGAAATTGTCATGCCCGCTGTAGTGTCCCTGCAGGCTCTGACCCGATTCTCGCGGCAGAGCTACGCACAAAGGGTTACGAAGTTTACGTTGATTATCGGTTAAAAAACCGGATACACTTCGTATCGAAAAATCAGATGAAATTTACTCAATTTGCGGAAAAGGTCAAGCCCCCACATCGAAAAAAATGCACGTGAAACCGTCACCTCAAAAACACTACCATGCCTTCATTTTGGATGCGGACAACACGCTTTTCGATTTCGACAGAGCTGAACGAGCCGCCCTCCGGGAGGCTCTGCTGGCAGGCGGTTACTCGACAATCCCTGAGGATACCTTTTCAAGGTACCACCAGATCAACGACGAGCTGTGGAAGCTCTTCGAGCAAGGGTTGGTTGATCAGGAGCAGCTGCGGATCGAGCGATTTCAGCGCCTGATCGCCGATCTTCCCCGTCCTCGGCGGCGAACTCGGGTCCCGGATCCGGCAATTGTGGGGATGAGGTACATCGAAGCTTTGAGCGAAAAGGGCTATCTCCTTGCCCATGCCCTCCCGGTTCTGCGGTCGATGTCCTCGAAAGTGCCGCTGTTGCTGCTGTCCAACGGAATCGCCAGCGTTCAGCGGCGACGAATCAACCGCTCAGGGATCGACAGGTATTTCAAGGATATCCTCATATCGGCGGAAGTAGGCTTGGCCAAGCCGGATCCGGCCATCTTCGCTTTGGCGGTCGAAAGACTGCAGTGCCGGAAAGAGCGGATTCTTTGCGTGGGAGACGGTCCGAGCTCCGATATCCGGGGAGGCCGCGCTGCAGGACTCGATACCTGTTGGTATGCGCCCCCCGGCACAGAATATCCGGCGGAGGAACCCGAACCGCTGTACACGATCAATGATCTGCGGCAGCTGCTGCGCTTCCTGCCTCACCGGCGGTGAGATGATCCCCCTCAGTCCTCCTGAATACGCCACTGATCGCGTTTTGAATCGTGGAAGAGCTTGTCGAAGGGCAGCAACTGGGTGCTGCCGTCGTCAGCCTCGAGTTTGGCCAGACGATTGAAGATGTTGATATCCACGACCTTGAGCGTCCCTCCGCCTGTTTTGATCCGGGTGCCCTCCGACGGCAGCGCCGTTCTGAATTCCCTGTACGTATCGTACTCGTAAGCCAGGCAGCACAGCAAACGCCCGCAGGGACCGCTGATCTTCATCGAGTTGAGGGTAAGGTTCTGCTCCTTGGCCATTTTGATGGATACGGCCCGCAGCTTGTCGGTTACCCCGTGGCAACAGAAGGTACGGCCGCAGACCCCCATCCCGCCCAGAACACGAGCTTCGTCCCTCACGCCGATCTGGCGCAGCTCGATTCTGGTCTTGAAGACACCAACCAGGTCCTTCACCAGCTGTCTGAAATCCACCCTGTTTTCCGCCGTGAAGTAGAACAGTATCTTCTTCTCGTCGATACAGTAGTGGGCACTGACGAGTTTCATGTCCAAATCATGCTCGAGTATCTTTTCCCGGCAGACCTGGAACGCGGTGGCCTCCTTGTTTTTTTGCAGCTCGTAGCGTTCGCAGTCCGCCAGGGTCGCCTTTCTGGAGATCTTCTGCTGCTCTTTGCCGTCGTCCCGCGTTACGGTACCTTTTATCCGACCGAGCTCGAGCCCATAGCGGGTAGGCACCAGGACCAGATCACCGACGCTCAGATCCAGGCTCCCGTCCTGGCCGTACACATCGGTTGCGCTGGAATGTAGTATTTTCACATGATAGAGGGCGCCTTCTTTTGCACTCTCTCTCTGCTCATCCATATCTGCCCTCTCTCCTGAATCAGGTAATCAAATCCACCAGCAAACCTCGAATCTCGTTGATCTTCTCCAGCACATCGAGCTGCTTTCCCTGGTTCTGAAGTACCGCTTGAACCAGGGACTCCAATTTGTTATCGATGATTTTCACCTGCGTGAATCGTTTACGCCGCAGAATGTTTCCTCCGGAGCTTTGCTCCTCCACCGTGAGCATATTGCTTACTACGTAGGCGAGGAACGCGCTCACAGCCCGTCGATAGCACTTGATATTCTCCAGAGTGGGACTCTCGCTCAGCCTGTCCCCCGTCTGATGGACCTCGTCGAGCAGTCCAGCAAGGTTCTCACTGTGTTCCCCGTGATCCTCGACATCGAACAGTGGAGATTCCTCCGCAGCTGTTTGCTCGACAACCGAGTCGAAACTTCGACCTTTCAATTTTTTGGTGGATTTTTCTTTTTTTCGCTTGGAACGTCCCGACAGATAAGAGCCGTCAAGAGACTCGATTCTATCCATAGCCTTGCCTCACCAAGGAATAGGCGCCACCGAAAAACTCTTAGGATAGCGGTCCATGGCTATCCCGAGCTCTCGGCTGAACCGCTAGCCGGTGGCACTCCGGCCTTCGGTTGTTCCGGAAACCGTAACGGGCCGCTTCTCAGGAGAACTGTCACTGGGTGCATAGGATTCCGGTTCAGCCTCTTCAACGGGAACGGCTTTCACGCCGCTTTCCCCTTCCGGCTGTACGATCTTGGCCGTACCGTTGAAAATCACCCCCTCTTCGACGATGAAGCGCGGACTGTGTATATTCCCTAAAACGATCCCCGTGGAGAGGATCACCACCTTTTCATTGGCGAATATGTTCCCCCGGAGAATTCCGCCCACGACTACGGTACCGGCATATACCGTGCATTCAGCCCGGCCGTTTTTTCCCACCAGGACTTTTCCCTCTGTCCGGACGGTACCGCAGAAATCCCCGTCTATCCGCAACAGACCGTTGAGATCAAACTCACCGTTGAAGCGGGTTCCCTCGCCGATAATCGAATTGATATACGGTCCACCGGGAATTTGGACGTCACTCATGAAGGTTCCCTATTTCCCAGAGGTGACAGATTTTTTTATCAGAGGACTGCGGATACTCAAGAACTGTTCCGGATCGACAACCTGGGTGCCTATCCACACCTCGTAGTGCAGATGGGGCCCGGTGGAGAGTCCGGAGCTTCCCATGTAACCGATAATCTGCCCCCGTCGAACCTCTTGCCCTTTCTGCACGATGATCCTGTCCAAATGGCCGTAGCGGGTATGGAATCCATAGTTGTGGCGCACTACGATATACCAGCCCAAACCCATGGGATCGTTATCGACCTTCTGGATTTTTCCGTTCGCCGTAGCTACGATGGGTACGCCGAATCCCCAGGCGATATCAATCCCCTTGTGCAGGTACCAGCCTCCGGTAAAGGGATGTTTCGCCGGTCCGAAACGGTTGGTGATGTTTCCGTGCACACCCTTCAGAGGCCAAAGGGTCGGTATATCGACCAGGAGCTCCCGTTGAGCCTCGAGGACCTGGTGGATCTCTCCAAGCGGTTCTACGGCGTTTTCAAGATAGGTTCGCAGACTTATGAGATCGCTCAGATCCCGAAGATTTCCGAACTCCACGTCCTCCAAGCTGACCAGAGAAGACAGATCGCCGCCCACGCCCTGCTCGAGATAATTCTTCGCGCTGTCGGTCCCGATTTCCGTCAATACCCCTTCCATGCGACTCTTGAAATCCTTGACAACCCTGCGCAGCTCGACGATCTCATCCTTGAAACTCTCCAGAGAGGCTTCGCTGGCATCGAGACTGTTAGACACCTTGAGAAATTGATCATTCGTCGTCGTGAAATGGGTGGCCATGCCGATGAAGCCGATCAACAGCACGGACAGCAGGAAAACAAAGAAGATCAGCGTAAAAACAGATATCTGAAAGTTGAAGATCCTCTTTTCCGAATGAGGGATGAACATCACGGTGAAGCGCTGTTTTCCCTTTTGGTGGACCTTCTTGAAGAAGGCTAAGAACCGTTGCCAAAAGATCCGCAGCCGTTTACCCAGGCTGTCAACGATATCGTTTTCTAGTTTCTTATATTGATGTGCCGGTGACACCGAAATCTCCCCTCTCTATCATCGACCTGTTGTAAATGTTTTGTGAACGGGTTATCTCGATCGGGTACAACTGCCTAAACACTACCATGTGCCCTATTATTTGTCAAATCACTTTTCAAGGGAATCATTGTTGACTAGTTTTGCCTGTACATGCTATTCTCAGGTCCTGGATTGTTCGCTGCACAGTCCTTGAGTAAGTGATCCGGTGACCAGCGGCTGGCGTACCGGCAGCCGGCGTACCGGTGGCAAACAACCTCAAGAATTTTTAAGCAAAAGTGGAGAGAGATGCGACTCTTCGATTCACACGCACATATTGGTCTCATTACAGAAGATCCGATCGAACAGTTGATGGTCGTTCAGGAAGCAAAACAGGAAGATGTAGTCGGTATCGTAAGCATCTGCAACAATCTTCGGGATTTTTACCAGGTCTACGAAAACCTGAAAACCGAGGATCACATCTATCACTGCATCGGTGTATCTCCTTCCGAAGTCTCCCGGCCGGGGGATGACTGGGAAGCCAGTATCACGGAGGGCAGCAAACGGGATCGGGTAGTCGCGGTCGGCGAGATAGGTCTGGACTACTACCATAAATTCGGAGATCGGGATTCCCAGGTCGAACTATTCATTCGTCAGCTGGATCTTGCCCAAAAACTCGACCTTCCGGTGATCATACACAATCGGGAGGCCGGCAGCGACGTCCTGGAGATCCTCAAGGAACGCCTGCCCAACCGGGGTGGCATTCTGCACTGCTACTCCGAGGATTTCGCCTACGCGCAGCGAGCCCTGGAACTGAATCTATACATCTCCTTTGCGGGGAACGTCACCTACCGCAACGCCAGAAACCTGCACGAAACGGCCAAACAGATGCCCTTGGAGCGGATGCTCATCGAAAGCGAGTCTCCATTTATGGTTCCCGCCACCTACAGAGGGAAACGAAACAAACCCTCCTACCTGAAAGAAACGGCGGCCTTTATAGCCGAAATGAGGGAGATGCCCGTAGAGGAGTTTGCAGAAACCATCTACCAGAACAGTGTCACCTTCTTCAAAATCGGGGAATAACTGATATCTTTTCTTAGGGCACTCGAACTTCCCGGACTCACCATCGCGGGCAACCTCTTTCTGGCACCCATGGCCGGATACTCCGATGCGGCCTTTCGGTCTATCTGTCTCGAATGGGGCGCCGATCTCTGCTACACGGAGATGGTCTCCGCCGAGGGGGTTGTCAGAAACAACGTGAAGACCCTGGAGCTCCTGCAGCGTGCCGACAATGAGCGGATATTCGCCGTTCAGATATTTGCTTCGGAACCTCGAACCGCAGCCAGGGCCGTACAAAAACTCACCCTCTACCAGCCCGATCTCTACGATTTGAACTGCGGCTGCTCGGTTGCGAAGGTCCTGAAGAGCGGCAGCGGAGCGGCTCTGCTGCGAACACCTGAGAAGATCGGTGCCATCGTGAAGGCGATTCGGGGGGAAACCGACAGCCCGGTTACCGTGAAGCTGAGAAGCGGTTGGGATCAGAGCAGCATCAACTATCTGTACTGTGCTCAGGCGGCCGAGCAGGGCGGCGCGGCCATGGTCTGTCTGCACCCCAGAACCCGTTCTCAGGGCTTCTCCGGCTGCGCCCGGCTATCCGAGCTGAAAGAGCTGAAAGCCCGCTGCAGCGTCCCGGTGATCGGTTCCGGAGATCTGTTTTCCCCGGCAGATGCTCTGAGGGTTTTTCGGGAAAGCGGATGCGACGGTCTCATGTTCGCCCGGGGTGCCCTCGGAAATCCCTTTATCTTTAAGGCCACGAAGGAATTGCTGAACGGCGAAGATCCGGGTACGGCGCCGGCAGGGCCGGGGCGTCTGCAAACAGCTCTGCAGCAGCTCGAGGCGGCTGTCGCGTTCAAGGGAGAGGCGAGAGCCTGCAAAGAAATGAGAAAGCATTTCTGCTACTACAGCAAGGGCATACCCGGGGGTGCCGAGCTGCGGGCCCGGGCCGTGCGGGCGAAACGCGTAGAGGATTACCTGAATCTGGTTTCAGAGATTTCTGATAACAGATAGTTTCAAGTACCTGCTCTTTCAGGGTATAATAAACTCCAGAGTGGCTGGTTTTCTCGAGTATCTACAAGATATAATATTCGCTCTATTCAACCGCAATCCGGAGGAAACGGAGAGGCGACGCCGCCTGCGGTCTCTCTATGAGCAACTGGTTAAAGTTCGCCCCCCATACTACCGCCGTTCCAGCGGACAGATCCTTCCCGGCTTTGCGGTCTCGGTAATGCAGCTGGCTCAGGTGCTTCATCCCCTCCGGGAGGTTTTCGAAAAAACAATCGACAATCCGGACCCGAAACTGGCCCAGAGGTTCAACGATTACCTGATCACGTCCAGACTCCCCGAGAAGCTGCAGAATCTTCACTCCTCTTTCTCCTACTCTGCCATGAAGAAACGGGTTTTCGATTCCGCGGATCCGGAAGAGGAGCTGGAAAAAATCAATGAAGAAATCGGACAGCTGCTCCGAGGGCTGAATACCGCCGAGTTCCATGGTTTCGACAACTCTTACACGGTGATGAAGCGGCTCATCAACCTCTGTCAGCACAACTTCATGCCGATGCTGCGTCTGTTCGATCCTGCTTTAAAATCCCTGGACAGCGCCGATCCGGCGATCTTCCAACCCGTCTCCGGGGAGGAGATGCTTCAGGAGCTGCTGGATTTCTACTTCGTCCTTGCCGGGTTTGATTATTCCGAAAGCGTGGAGAGAAATATCGGTCTTCTGCTGGAACGTTTGTCCCGCGAACGAGCGGAGGAAGCCAGAGCCCGGTTGAACAAAGTCCTGCTTCGACTCCAGAAACTCCTGTCCGAAAACCTCAGCTCCCAGACCATCCTGATCATGCTGCGCTTGATTCAGAAAGACCCGCACTTCGTTCCCCAATCCATTCAGGAGGAGAGCTCGTTTCTAGAAGCCTACAAGAACCGCCTTCAGATCAACTGTCAGCGCAGCAGGGAACGGATCCAGCAGCAGCTCAGGGAGCTTGCCGTGGCAGAGGACCTGAAGAGGCTATTCCCCGGCGGACAGCCCGAGCAGGTCGAGGGATACAGAGAGGATGTCGACCAGGCACTGCAGGAACGGGATTTCGACAGCTTCCTCCAAATCCGCCCGTTGCGGATTCTCAAGAACTACATCCGCGTCCATTTCCACAAAGAGTTGAAGGAACCTCTGAAGCGTCTGATCGTGGAGGGCAAGTTCGAGAACAGAATCTTTCAGAACATGTTCACGAACACCTACTTCCAGTGCGAGGCAATGGAGAGCAAGATCCTCCAGTTCGAAGAGGAACTTCAGGGCTCCGGTACCCAGTCGATCAAGAAGCTGCCGAAGTATATCGAGCTGCTGGATCAGGGCAAACCCGTATATAATATGGTCGCTACGGTTCTGGACACGATCGAGAAGGAATCGAAAAATCTGGTCGAAGAAGGGGCGAACTGCTTCTACAACCTCTGCGTCATTCTTCTGGAAATCCTCAATGATGCGAAACTCAAGACTCCGGTACAGGTGAGCAATATAAAGAGCCTGTCGGGATCGAAATCGCAGGAGTATCTGGCTCGCCTCTCCTACGGATACAACAACCTGTACCTCTTCACCAAGATCATGAAGAACTTCACCACGATCAAGCAACTGACGATGGCTGAAGGTCCTTAGGGGAAGCCCGGGAAACCCTGCTGCCTGCGTATCTCATAGAGAAGAATTCCGGCAGCCACGGAGACATTGAACGAATCCACCTGACCCCGGGCCGGGACACGAACCAGGAAATCGCAAGACGCTCTTACCAATCGCCGTAATCCCCGGTGTTCTCCCCCCATCACCACAGCTACCGGGCCGTTGAAGTGCTGCGTATGTACGCCTGTCCCCTCCATATCCGCCCCATAGATCCAATACTTGCAGCGCTTGCATGTTTCCATGGCCTGCACCAGGTTCGATACCGCGATCAGCGGTACGTAGCTGCTCGCTCCGGCGGATGCCCTGATGACAGCCGGTGTTTCGGAAACGCTTCGGCGAACCGTAGTCACCACCAGGTCTACGGCCAGCTGATCCGCAGATCGCAGGATCGCTCCCAGGTTATGGGGATCATTGAGCTCGTCGAGCAGAAGGATCAGCGGAGAGGATCCTTCAATTGCAGATAAGGTATCCTGCAGGTTCTTTTTTACGGAACCGCCGGATGTCTCGGAAAACAGAACCACACCCTGATGGCGATCATGCCCGCAGATCCTGCTCAACTCTTTTGCTGAACAAAGCCTGACCGCGACTGCCCGCTCCCTGGCAAGATCTTTGAGAGATTCAACTCGGGAATCGCTTCTGGATATGAGCAGAGAGCCTCGGGCGCCCGAACGCAGGCTCTCCTCCACGGCGTGAAATCCGCAGATGACCATACTACTGTTGTTCGTAGTCTTTTATCAGATCGATGATGCCGTCGAAATCGCTGTCCATCTCATATTTGAGTATGTACAGCCCGTCCAGATACACCCAAACATCGACAGCACCGTCGAAGTTCGAGTCGATCTCCTGGCGGATCAGCTTGCCTTCCTCGAAATAGTAGAAGTCATCCATCTGCCCGTCATGATTGAAATCCATCTCTTCGTACGCTTTCTGATGCCCCAGACCGTATTCAACATTGTAGTCGATCACGCTATCGAAGTTGCGGTCCATACTGACCCTTTCGATTCGGCCGGCGGATACTTCGTACCACTGATCGGCCTTGCCGTCACTGTTCGAATCCACGGCGCTGCCGGGTGAGGCGGAAAGAATACCTGGAGTGACCAGGGACAGGATGATAAGAATTGCTGCCTTCATACGCCTTTAGCTTCGACACTCGACGATGTAAAAATTACTATTTTCGGGTTCCCGGTCGGGGTCCCGTTCGAAGTCCCGCTTCGGTGTACTCCCGGATCGGTTCCCGTCCCTCCAGAGCCTCCCGGGCGGCGGTCGCCAGGGCCTCCATTTCATTCTCTCCGGGAAAAACTATAAACGGACCTAGAAAGCTCACCCGGTCATGGATCTCCTGCACGATCCTCCTGTTCCAAGCCATCCCGCCGGTCAATACCACGCCGTCGATCCGACCACCGACCACCGCCGCCAGGGCGCAGATCTCTTTGGCTACCTGGTAGCACATGGCCCGGACTACCTCCAGGCATTTGGCCCCGTCCAGATTCGATGGAGATTGACGGTTGTCCAAATGAGCGGCTATGACCTCTTCGATCTGCTTGAGATCGTTGCTGCCCAGGTGGGCAACGATCCCTCCGCCTCCGGTCAACTTCTTCTGAAGGTTCTGCGGGTTTTCGCTGTGGGACAGTACGTAGCGCAGCCAGTCCCCGGACGGGAGCTGGCCGGCCCGCTCCACAGAAAAAGGTCCGTCGCCGTCCAGGGCGTTGTTTACGTCGGTGATCCTGCCTCCCTGGTGAATCGCTACGGAGGTGCCGCCGCCCAGATGCGCTACGATAAGGTTGCAATCAGCGTATGCCTTGCCCAGCTTGGAGGCCGCTTTTTTTGCCGTTGCTTTCTGATTCAGCGCATGAAAAATCGATTTCCTGGCGATCTCAGGCAACCCCGTGTAGCGGGCCAGAGGACCCATTTCATCCACTACGATCGGATCGGCAATCAATGCTTCGGCTCCGTACTCCCGCGCCAGCAGGTCGGCCAGAAGAGCACCGAGATTCGATGCATGGGCACCGTAGCGGGCGGTCCGCAAATCATGCTTCATCACTTCGTTGACTCGATACACTCCCCCCTGCAGCGGGTGGAGCAGACCGCCGCGGCCGATCACGGCACGCAAATCCTCCGGCCGGAACTCATGCTTACCGTCCAGCAAACCGAGGATCACCTGCTTGCGAAACTCGAGTTGATCGAGGATCGAAGGGAAACGAGTCAGTTCCGCCGCGTTGTGACCGATCCGCTCGTTGAACAGCTCGTTCGATCCGGAGAACAGAGCGAGTCTTGTCGAAGTAGAACCCGGATTGACCACCAAAACCATCATCATTCCATCCCCTGCCGGGGGAGTATCACGCGAAAACAGGCGCCCCGGCCTGTTGGGATATAGGCCAATGTACCCCGATTGCGCTCTACCAGAGCCTTGGCCAGAAACAGACCGAGCCCCGTCGACTGTGTCCCGGAAACCGACAGCTCGAAGATCCGGTTCTGAAGCTCCGGCGGTACACCGGCGCCGGAATCGATGACCTCGATCACTCCCCGGCCCTCGGCAGGACGGGCGCGAATCATCACCTTCCTCTCCGAACCTCCTGCTTGAGATCTTACACTGTCCATGGCGTTACGTACCAGGTTCACGAGAACCTGCTCCAGTTCGCCCCTGCGGACGGTTACTCCCATGGAATCGGGGATATCGATGATCAGATGAATCCCCTCCCGCCGGCAGCCGGTTCGAATCATCCGCAGCAGAGAATCAAGATCGGATCTAAGGTTGACCGTGTCGGCTTCTTCCCTGCCCCGTTTCAGCAGTTGATCTAGAAGCTCGGTTACGGCTTTCTGGCCCGCCCGGGCCTGCTCGAAGATAAGGTCGAGGGCTTGCCGGGCGGATCCCCCATCTTCGGTACGCGCGGCGAAAGCGGCGCTGGTCTGGATAAGGGACAGAATATTCTTGAACTCATGGGCCGCTCCCGCGGTCAGAATGCCGGTTGCGATCAGCCGATCCTGGAGCATCACCGTGTTTTCGGTCTGGATCAATCGGGAATAAGCCTCCCGCAGTCTCCTCTGCTGTTCCCCCAGGCGAATGTGCAGACCCTGCCAACCGCTGCCCTGGAGGTAAGCCTCTTGAGACAGCAGCAGCCCGCAGATGGCAGCGTACAGCAGTCCCGAAAACACGCGAAGCCGAAGCACGGGAAGCACGGTGCCATAGGACAGATAGTCATACAGCAGGGCGGCCAGCTGTACCGCCACGGCTGTCAGGTATAGGTACAGCAGAGGGTGAGTATTTGCCCGGCAGATGCCCGAAAGCAGAATAAGCGGGTACAGTGAAAGCACGACAAACAGAAAGGCGTACAACAGATAGAAAGGCAATGTTTGCGCCAGTCCGATCAATCGCACGAACAGGAATATCGATAGAACAACGCCGACTCCCCCATGCCAGAACCATGCTCTGCGTTCTGCGCTCAAGTAACGGGCATACGTTCCGAGGTTCCAGAGGATTGCCAGTGAGGATACGCCCACAGCCACCGTCGAATCAGGCAGAAATCCCGCTGCGATCACGAGGATCAATAACCCTGAAAAGCAGAGCAATTCCAGCTTGCTCGGCGTGAGGGGAAAACGTATAGCCAGTAGAACCAGCTCGAAGAGCAGAAGTGCCACCGAGGCAGCCCTGAACCAGATCATCCTTGTTATGCAGGGGTTATACTAATCGCTTATTGTAGATCTGACAATCGCACAGGTTTGGGATTGGACTGTTCACCGGTGAGGGAACTCAACTCTTGGAGCAGCGTTCGGGCTCTGCTAGTGACCTTGGTGGGAATTTCCACGAGAATTTTGATATACAGATCTCCCCGGTGATCGGGGCTGCGCAGATACGGAACTCCCTCAGACTTCAGGCGCAGCAACTTTCCGTTCTGAGTTCCCGGCGGGATTTTCACCTTTACCTTTCTGGAGTTTTCCAAGGTCGACACGAAAACTTCTGCTCCCAAGGCGGCTTGACTGACGGAGATTGGAATGACGCAGTACAGATCGTTGCCGTTTCTCTCGAAGTATTCGTGGGGAAGAACCCGGATGTAGACGTACGCATCTCCCGGAGGTCCGCCGTTTGTGCCCCCGTCTCCCTGACCCGGGATGCTGATACGCTTGCCGGTTTCGATCCCCGCGGGGATGGTGACCTTTATCGTACGTTTTCGCGATACCAAGCCTCGGCCTGCGCAAGCGGCGCAGGGCTTCTCGATGATTTCCCCTTCCCCGTTGCAGGATGGACAGGTCGTGGCTATGGAGAAGAAACCGGAACTGCGCCGCACCTGTCCGGCGCCGCCGCAGGTGGGACAGACCTTCTTCCCGCTGCTCTTGTCGGCACCGGTTCCCTTGCACTCCTCGCAGCTCTCATGGCGGCTGAAGGTGATTTCCTCCTTTTTTCCGAAGACGGCCTCAGCAAAGGAGATTTCCAACTCGTAGCGGAGGTCGGCTCCTCGCCGCGCCGAGCTGCGGCTTGCTCCCCGGCGGGAGCGGGATCGCCCTCCTCCGAAAAAGGAATCGAAGAAATTCGTGAAATTGAAGCCTTCGAATATATCTTCGAAATCCCGAAAAACGGAGGAGAAGTCGTGGGCTTCAAAACCCATACCTTCCAACCCGGCAAAACCGAACTGGTCGTAAGCCTGGCGCTTCCCCTCATCCGCCAGAACCTCGTAGGCTTCGGTTGCTTCCTTGAACTTCTCCTCGGCGTTTTTGTCGCCGGGATTCCGATCGGGATGGAATTGTACAGCCAGCCGCCTGTAGGCCTTCTTGATCTCGTCCTTGGAAACGCCCTTGGAGACGCCGAGGACCTCGTAGTAATCTCGTTTAGCCAATCCTAAAGGCTCTTATTCACTCTTCGGATTTTCGTCATCAACGACTTCATAGTCCGCATCTTCGACGGTTTCCCCGGATCCCTCAGCTCCGTCTCCGCTGGCGGAAGAATCAGAAGCAGCTCCGGAAGCGGCACCCCGGAAGCCCGTACCCCGGGAGGCCGTACCCCCTTCTTCCTGTCCGGCTCCCCCGGCGGCGGCACCACCGGCCTGGGAGGCCGTGCTCTTGTACACCTCTTCAGCCAGTTTGTAGGCTGCCTGCTTGAGGGCTTCGACCTTGGTCTTGATCTCCCCGACCTGATCGGATTCCATGGCTTTCCGCAGATCGGCGACCGCCGTCTCAATGCTCTTCCTGTCATCTTCGCTGATCTTCTCCCCGTAATCGCGGAGGGATTTTTCAGTCGTGTAGATCAGGTTGTCTGCCTCGTTTCGCGTTTCAGCCTTCTCCCGCTCCTGCTTGTCTTCCTGGGCATGGGCCTCCGCCTCTTTGACCATACGCTTGATCTCGTCGTCGGAAAGGCCCGAAGAACTCTCGATGCGGATCTTCTGCTCTTTGCCCGTCCCCAGATCCTTGGCGGACACGTGCACGATTCCATTGGCATCGATATCGAAGGTTACCTCGATCTGGGGTACGCCGCGGGGTGCAGGAGGAATGCCCACAAGATCGAAACGGCCCAGGGTCCGGTTCTGAGCGGCCATCTCCCGTTCTCCCTGGAGGACGTGGATCGATACGGCGGTCTGGTTGTCCGCCGCCGTAGAAAAAATCTGGCTCTTGCGGGTCGGAATTGTCGTATTGCGTTCGATGAGCCGGGTAAACACGGCGCCGAGGGTCTCGATCCCCAGAGACAGGGGCGTGACATCGAGGAGAAGAACGTTTTTAACCTCCCCGCCGAGGATACCGCCCTGGATAGCCGCTCCGACGGCCACGACCTCATCGGGGTTCACTCCTTTGTGGGGCTCTTTCTGGAACAGCTCCTTTACCAGCTTCTGCACGGCGGGGATGCGGGTCGAGCCGCCTACCAGGATAACCTCGTCTATATCCGCAGGTTTTGCCCCGGCGTCATTCATCGCCTGCTGACAGGGTCCCTTCGTCTTCTCGACCAGATCCTCGATCATCTGCTCGAACTTGGCTCGGGTCAGATTGTACTGCATATGCTTGGGGCCCGAGGAATCAGCGGTGATAAAGGGAAGATTGATATCGGTGGTCTGGGTGCTGGACAGCTCGATCTTGGCTTTCTCCGCGGCATCCCGCAGGCGCTGCAGCGCCATTCTGTCCTGGGCAAGATCGATCCCGTAATCTTTCTTGAAGTTGTCCACCAGCCAATTGATGATCCGATGGTCGAAATTATCTCCCCCGAGGTGGGTGTCTCCGTTAGTGGATTTGACCTCGAATACCCCTTCACCGAGCTCGAGGATCGAGATATCGAAGGTCCCGCCACCCAAATCGTATACGGCAATCCGCTGTTCCTTGTCCCCCTTGTCCAAGCCGTAAGCCAGGGAAGCCGCGGTCGGCTCATTTACGATACGCTTTACTTCCAAGCCGGCGATGCGCCCGGCGTCTTTGGTCGCCTGACGCTGTGCATCGTTGAAGTAAGCGGGGACGGTGATTACCGCATCGGTAACGGTTTCACCCAAATAGTCCTCAGCTGTTTTTTTCATCTTCTGCAGGATCGCCGCTGATATCTCCGGGGGCGTGTATTTTTTGTTCTGGATATCGATGGAAACACCGTTTCCGATATCGGCTACCGAGTAGGGCACCATCTTGATCTCCTCCGGCACCTCGTTGTACCGGCGACCCATAAACCGTTTGATGGAATAAACGGTATTCTCCGGATTGGTTATCATCTGGTTTTTCGCCGGCTGCCCTACAAGCCGCTCACCTTTGGAGGTAAAGGCTACGATCGAAGGGGTAGTTCGCTGCCCTTCCGAGTTTTGGATCACCGCAGGCTCTCCACCCTCCATTACGGCAACACACGAGTTCGTTGTTCCGAGATCTATACCGATTATTTTGCCCATCTATCTCTCCTTCTACTGTTCGTCCCCACCACCGGCTCCTTCAGGCGCTACCGGTCTGGCGACTTTTACTTTTGCCGGTCTCAAGACTCTATCGTGGAGGAGATACCCTTTCTGGTAGTCCTCCAGCACGATCTCCGTATCATGCTGATCCGTCTCCTCCACGGCGATTGCTTCGTGCTTCTCCGGATCGAAGGGCTCGCCGTTGGCCGAAAAGCGCTTCAACCCCCAATTCCGCTCGAGCATACCGACCATCCGCTGTTCGATCATCGATACACCGGTATGAAATGCATCGAAATCTTTGGAATCCGCCGCCGACTGAATAGCCCTTTCAAAATCATCTATGATAGGAACTACGTCGCTGAGAAGGGCGGCATTCGCATATTTGATGCTGTCCTCTTTTTCCCGGGCCAGGCGCTTCCGGAAGTTCTCGAAATCGGCCGCCTTTCGCAGCAGCTGATCCTTCGATTCCTCGACTTCCTGTTCCAGTTGTTGAATTCGCTCCTGGAGATCCGCTTCCGGGGCGGCCTGAGCTGCTTGGTCGCCGCTTTCCTTCTTTTTCTGTTTTTTATCTGTCTTGTCGGATTCCCCGTGATCCTTTTTCAGTTCCTGATCGGACATCATCTCCTACTCTTCTCAAGTATACGGTTTTCACCCTCTACCAGGATTTGGCACAAACATCCATCCACTTGTCGAGACTTGTTCGCACTTGCTCCTGGTAAAAATAATAACCCCTTCATCGCGCAGTCAAGTCTTTTTTAAAGCATGAGTCCCGGTCGCGAAGATCAGGAAACGTAAAATCTTATTATAGAGATAGTTATATATAGCAGGTAGACCACGATTAGCAGGAATCCTTTCCAACGCTGCAGCATGTAGCGCCAGCGGGCAAGGGCGAGCATCAGCACTACAACACCAAGCATCCACGGAAAGGCGAAGAAGATCACCCGCTTTTCGACCTGGATCGGATTGGCAACGGAGGCAGCTCCGATGATCCAGAGGACGTTGAGAATATCCGCTCCGATAATATCGCCAAGCGCCAGATCCCCATGGCCCCGGCGGCCGGCTACGACGCAGGTTACGATCTCGGGAATGGAGGTGCCGATGGCAACCAGGGTAAGACCGATCACCGCTTCGGACGCCCCGAAGTATTTTGCCACGAACACCGCCGAATCTATCAGAAACTCGCTGGCCAGGATCACCCCGACCAGGCCGATCGAGAAGCGAAGGGCCTGAAGACCCATGCCGCCCGGTTTGATGTGCTCGGCCAGCTCTTCATTGACTGAAAGTGCCGCCTTTCGTTTTCGGTTCTCGGTATGAACAACGTATCCCAAATAGGCCGATAGGATACCCAACAGAAGCAACCCCTCCCATCGGCTGATGATCCCGTTCAGGCTCAAGATAAAGGCAAGTACGTCGATTGCGATCAAGAAAAAGCCGAACAGACGCAGAGAGCGCCGTTCCACACGAATGGCCACCGGAGCGGCTATAATCCCCAGTCCCAAGGCCAGCGTGTCGTCGGCGATGACCGATCCCACGGCATTTCCCAAGGCGATTTCGGGAAAACCCCGAACCGCTGAGAGAACCGATACTGTAAACTCGGGCGCGGTGGTACCGAAACCCACCAGAACCACCCCGATCACGATTTTGGGTACGTTCAGCTTATAGGCAATCCCCACCGCCCCGTCGACCAGGAAGTTGGCGGCTTTGTAGATAACCAGGAAGGTGGCGGCCAGAACGAGAAGGCGGACTGAGATACTATCAGGAATGAAATTCATGGCTTTCAGAAAAGGATAGTAGAAAAAGTCGCGATTTCGCGCTGCTTTGTCAACAGGGAGTGCTATTTCTTCGGAGCCAGCTCCATGATCAGCTCTACCTCACCACGACTGAGCTTCGTGGTTCGAGCGATCTCGGTAGGCGTCCAACCCAGGTGAGCAAGCTTGATCACAGTCTCCCGCTTGTCCATCGGAGGCGCCCCTTCACCCAGCTTGGACTGTTTCTTGTCGGCCTTCAATATGCTTTCCAGCAAGCGCACCTGCTCCTGGGCCTGCTTGCCTACCGTTTCGAATCGAGTCTCCGTTTTCGCCAGCCATTCCCGAGCCGTTTCCAGTTTCTCCATCCTCTGCTCCAGCTCGCCGAGAATCGAATCCAAATCCTTTATTTTCTCGATCACGTATTCAGATTTCTCTCGGCCCGCTGCCAGCTCCGAGGTTTGTGTTTTCAGCTCTTTGAGGCTTCCGGCAAACTCCCGGAGATCCTTGCTCACCCCTTTCAGCTCTTTCTCCAGCTGATCGAGAGCTTCGAAGTTTTTATCTACCCCGGAGGTAGTCGCTTCGATGATGGCGTTCTTCTTCTCCAGACGTTCAAAACGGCCTTCGGTGATCTTCTCGAGATTCTCAAACTCCCGGATCTTTGCCTGGATTTCCTGCAGGGCATCCTGGCTGGTATAAACGGTTTCGATCCTATGGTCGAGCTCCTTGGAGATATTGAGCAGTTTCTTGAAATCCGAGTCCATGTCCTCCACGCGGCCGCGCTCGGCCAGCAGAGCTTTCAGCTTCCCACCGATATCTTCCACTGCTTTTTTCGCGGTTCTCGCCTGGGACTCCAGTTCTTCCACCTCTTTTCTCTGCAGCTGCAGTTTTTCCATATCCCTTTTCATCTCATCGATGCTACTTTCCAGCTGAACCTTGAGCTCATCGGCCCTTTCGAAAATTTTGGTCTGGCTGACGAAGCCTTTGACCCGTTTGTCCATCTCGTTGAGGTTGATCGTCAGCAACTGATACCCCTCTTCGATCTTTCCGAACAGCGATTGCGCTTGAGACTCGGTTTTCTCCTTCATTTCGGCCATACGCTGTTTGAGATCCCGCAGGCGGTTGTCTGTCTCCACCTGCAGATCCTTTGAACGCTGGTTCAACTCGAGCTGGAATGCCTCCACCTGCCGCTGGAACGTATCCAGGGCGGACTCGCTCTTCTCCGAAAGCGCAGCTTCCAGCTCATCGATTCTTTCCTTGATGCTTTTGAACTCGTCTTTCAACTGCAACCTCTCGGTATTCGTCGAGGTAATCAGATCTTCGCTCTGGGATTCGAAGCTATCACGGATTTTTGTGATATGGCTATCGCTTTCCTGCCGGAGCGCTGAATACTTCTCCGTGAACTCCAGTTCATAACCTTTGAGAGCCTGATTTACACGGGCCTGCCAGGATGCGATCTCGCCGTTTGTCGAATCTACGATCTCCTGGATATCACTCTTGCTCTGATTCACGGAAACTCCCATAACCCGGAGCCGCTCCTCGATTTGGTGGCTGTGATTTTTCACAGACTCATCCATGGAATCCTGCAGCTCCTTGATCTGCTTACTGAGGCTGCTACGTGCGGCTTTGCGGGCCTTTTCCAGCTGCTCATCCAGGGAGTTCTTGAATCCTTCGATGAACTGCTCACTGCCGTCCACCCGTTCGGTGATCGAGCTTTCAAAGGCAACGACCTGAGCCTCCAGCTGCCGCATGTCCCTGAAGCTCTCCTGCTTTGCTTTTTCCAGCTCGTTTTTCAGCTCTTCGCTGAAACGCTGCTCCAATCTCTGTCGCTCCTCGACCTGGGCTGCCGTCACCTCCTTCATCCTGGCTTCAATCTCGCCCCGCCAGGCCTCTATCTTCTGCTCCATGGAAGCACTCCGCCCCTTGAGACCCTTGAAGAACTCATCCTCGAAAACCTGCAATTGGGCGGAAACATTCTCGTAGGCCTTGGATTTCAGCTCCGTCAAGCCCTGTTCCAATTCCGTCATTCCGCTCTCCAGTTGGGAGAACTCCTCCTGGACCTTCTGCCGTTCCGCCTTGCGCTCTTCGTCGAATCCCTTGACGAACTGGGCGAACTCAGCCCGCACCTTCTCACTGGTCTTCTGGATCGACGCCTGGAGATTTTTCTCCATGCCCTCGATATCGAGGTTGGCCGCCTCCAGCTTCTCGAACTTGTAGTCGATGTCCTTCTGGTATCCTTCCAGCTTGCCTTCGATGCTCTGGAGAGCGGTTACCTGCATCTGCTCTGCGGCCTCGGAGATAGTCTGCAGACTCTCTTCCTTCAACTTGTCGCTTTCTTTCAACAGTGCGTTGATCTGGCTGCCGATCTGCTGCCTGAAGGAGGCCATCTCATCGACCTTCTTCCGCAAAGCCTCCCTCTGTGAGCTCACCGCCTCCGAATCCTTGGCCATCATAGCCTTGAGATTTTCGAAAACCTTTCCCTCCAAAACCTCTCCGCGCTTGACGGTTTGGGCAAGCTGCTTCTCCAAGGATCCCAATGCTTCACCGTAATTCTTCTTCAGCGCCTTTCCCTTGGCGTCGGCCTCGGACAACAGCTTGTTCAGGGAAGCGACGTACTGGCTGAGCAGTCCACTGCGCTTGGCCTTGGCGTCCAGCTCGAACTGTTCGATGCTCTTCTCCAGACCGGCCAGCACCTGGCTCTGCA
>CAZPQC010000014.1:2932-46225 GCA_964588525.1 uncultured Spirochaetaceae bacterium | reverse complement strand
GGATGGCGATCCCGATCTTGGTTTTTTGGATCACGTAGGTCAGCGCCCCCAGAACCGCGGCGGAAATGCCCAGCATCAGCAGGTAGATCTTGCTCACCGTCAGATTTCCCAGATGCAGAGCCGTTTCCTTGATGAAGTTCGGGTAGGTGTAGTAGTCGGCTCCCAGGGTAACGGCAAAGAACTGCTGCACCAGCATGGCCACGGTGATCGAGTTCACGATCAGCATGGAGATCGGATAACCCTTGCGCCGTATGGGACGGAACACCAGCCGTTCGATCACCACCGCAGCCAGACCTCCGGCGACCGCGGTCAGCAAAAAAGTGATGATGAAATTGGCGACCAGATATCTGGAGAGGAAGAAGCCGATGTAGGCCGTCAGGGTGACCACCCCTCCGTGGGAGAAGTTGGAGAACTTGAGCACATTGAAGATCAGCCCGAAGCCCACGGCCATGAGGGCGTAGACTCCGCCCAGGGAGATGCCGTTCACGATCTGCTGGAGCAGTATGTTCCAGTTCATGCCGGGAGCCTCCTAGAACGTCGACCGGGGGCGCATACGGACACCCCCGGTCACA
Organism: uncultured Spirochaetaceae bacterium; assembly: GCA_964588525.1. GTDB lineage: Bacteria > Spirochaetota > Spirochaetia > SZUA-6 > DRHE01 > JAFGQJ01. The sequence goes on along the minus strand of CAZPQC010000014.1, from coordinate 45,653 downwards.
AATTCTGCGTGTTTGCGGACGACTAGGGAGATTTGGGAACGTACCTGTACTCGACGGTCTCGATCTGGTCGCCCACGAAGCGGAGCACCGCCATCGGTAGTCCGACAGGTCTGTGGGTCTTGGGATCGATATTGATCGTGCCGATGATTCCCTCGAACTTCCGGGTCGCCTCCATGGCGTCCCGCACTTTTTCCGGATCGGTGGAACCGGCCCGCTCAATCGCCTCGAGGATGAACCCAACATCGTCGTAGCCGCTGAAGCTGTGCAGCCGGGGTTCCTCACCCCACTCGGCCTCATAGGTCTCGAAAAACCACTGGGTAGACGGGTCGTCGAAGGTCATGTTGTTGGGGAAGTAGGAACCGTCCGCCGCCGGACCGGCCACCTCGTCCATTGGTTTGTACCAGGAGTTGTTGCCCAGGAATCGGGCCTTGACCCCGAGCTCGCGGGCCTGTTTGACCGCATTGGCGTTCTGAGCCACGTAGTTGGGGATGAACAGGCCGTCGGCTCCCAGCTCCTTGATCTTGGTCAGCTGGGCCTTGTAGTCCACGTCCCCGGACTGGAACTCGAAGCTTCCCAGCATCTTCTTGCCCCGCTTGGTTACATAGTAGGCGAATCCCTTGGCCAGGTACTCGGCGTAGGCATTGCCCTTGTCGTAGAGCATGGTGAAGGTGTTCATGCCCAGCTCGTCGATGGCATACCCGGCGATGACCGCGGCCTGCTGGAAGGCGGAAGGCTGAAGCAGGAAGAAGTAGGGATTGGCCGGTCCCGGGTTCTCCGGATCATCCGGGTTGAAGGCCGGCGTCGTGGCCCGCTCGTCCATGGCCCGGGACACCACCGGTACCTTGGTCTGGGCCGCCACCGGGCTGACCGCCAGGGCGGTGTTGGAGATCAGTGAGCCGTAGACCGCTGCCACCTTGTCCTGCGTTGCCAGGCGGGTGTAGGCCTTGACAGCTTCGGTGGGGCTTTGCTTGCAGTCGTAAATCACTAGCTCTATTTGGCGCCCCATGATGCCGCCGGCCTTGTTGTACTCTTTGATGCGCAGGCGGGCGCCTTTTTCGGCGTCGGTGCCCCACTGGGCCGTACCGGCGCTCAGGTCCGCGTACATCCCTACCTTGATCGGGCCGGCTTCCTCGGGCTCCCCACCGGCAAAGACCTGGCTCACCGAGCCGAGGATCAGTGCCACAACCATCAGAAGAAAAACGGATTTTCTCATATCGTACCTCCTTACAGGTTTTTATTTATCCTTTCTCAGGACCGCTCAAAGCATATACCATGTCTTCCCGGGCGTGCAACCGCTTGTGACCGCGTCTCATGCGCGTCAGCCGCGGAACTACGGACAGGCCGCAGGACCGGATGAGCTTCTGCAAACCTGAATTGTTCACGGGGACGGTCAGGATCACGGGAGCTTCCTTCTCCGTTGACAGGAGATCGGAGAAGGTCGCCCCGAGCAGGCTCTCCGCGGTCTCGTCGTTTCGAGCGATCATCGGTCCGACCTGGATAGAGTGAGATCCCGGACGGTGGAGAACAAATCCCTCCAGTTTCCCCTCCGGGCTGTGACAAACGAATCCCATTTCCGGATGCTGCCTGACCAGATGGTACAGCAAGGCTTCCCGTACTGCTCCTGATGCGCAGGCCTCCAGTGACACGACCGCATCCAGATCCCTCGCCTCGATCCGGCGGATCCCGAGGTGAGCACGCTTCAGCGCTCCGATGTTCCGCGCCGAGATCTTGCCCTGTGCCGTTCCGACCAGAAACTCGGGACGAAATCCCAGGCGTCCGTACAGCGACACCCCGTCCCGGGTGGCGTCCAGCACGATCAGGGTGCAATCCTTTTCGCCGCCGTGCTGCAGGCAGCGGGCCATGATCTGCCGGCCGACGCCCTGATGCCTGCATCCCTCCTTCACGATAACCATACCGATCCAACAGACCCGATCGAATACATAAGCGATGGCCGTTGCCACCAACTCCTCTCCCCGCACCGCCTTGAAACTCCCCTCGGGTGACAGCAGGAGAAAGCGGCGCCAATCTTCGGGAGTCTGATTCCAGCCCAGGGCGTTTTTCAGCTCCATAGCCTGGGGAATATCCGCTTCGCCCAGACCGCAGATCTCGATTTCCATTGGGTTGTTTCCCTTCTATTCCTGCAATTCGGTCGAGGAGAGAATTATACAGGAATACCCTGTCCCTTTACATTCCCGCGGTTGAAGGATAAGTTCAACTGAAAGCAACACACGAGGAAAGATATATGTCAACACAGAAAGTGGTGGTAACCGACGATCGCTACGGCAGCTACGACGAGGAGAACGGCGTTCTCAAGGAGATCGGCGTTTCCGTAGAAGTCCACGATCAGATGGATGAAGCGGAAACCGTTCGGGTTTTAAAACACGCCGACGGCATCCTGGTGAACCTGCACCCCCTGCCGGCAGCGGTCATCGAGAAACTGGAGAAATGCCGGGTGATTTCCCGCTACGGGGTCGGATACGACAACGTGAGCGTGGAAACCGCCACCTCAAAGGGCATCTGGGTCGCCAGGGTTCCCGACTACTGCCTGGAGGATGTCTCCGACCAGGCCCTGGCTCTGCTGCTGGCCTGCGTGCGCAAGGTGGCCTTCAAGGATCGGCGGATCCGGGAAGGTGCCTGGAATCTGCACAGGGAACAGCCCAGCTACCGAATCGCCGGAAAGACCCTGGGGCTGATCGGCTACGGAGCAATCGCCCGGACGCTGCATCGCAAACTCTCCGGCTTCGCACTGGCTCGGGTTCTGGTCTTCGACCCCTACCTCGACCCCAAGAAGATCTCGGAAAACGGCGCCGAGTCGGTGAACCTGCGCAGGCTGCTGAAGGAAGCCGACTACGTGTCGGTTCATGCTCCCCTGAATGAGGAAACCCGGGGGGTGATTGGGAGCCGGGAGTTATCCTTGATGAAGAAGACCGCCATCCTGGTGAACACCTCCCGGGGTCCCCTCCTGGATGAGCAGGCGGTTGCCGATGCCCTGGCCGGCGGAAAGATCGCGGCGGCGGGTTTGGATGTGTTCGAAACAGAACCTCTGCCCCCCGACAGCCCCCTTCTGAAGCTGGACAATGCGGTCCTCTCGGATCACGCCGGCTGGTACAGCGAAGAGTCCGTGGCGGAGTTGAAAACCAAGGCCGCCCAGAATGTACTGGCGGTGCTCAAAGGGGGAAAACCGATCTACCCGGTGAATCACCCCGCCTCGAGCTGATCGTAGAACTCCCTGGGTACGAGCTCCGGATAGTCTCCCACCCGTACCAGGAACCTCCGTATGTCGGCGCACAGATGGCACTTGGACAGGTAGCCGGACGCCCTCTGCCGGTAGCCGTGCTCTTCGGCAAAGACGAGAAGCCCTGCAAAGTCGTCGGCGATGATGTAGGACAGAACGGGCCGGGCACCCAGATCGATCCCTTCGTCGAGCAGTGCGTCCAGCCGGCGGCAGTCCCCCAGGGACAACCCGCCGCAGTATCCGGGCACGAAGTTCCCGTAGTTGTCGTAATGGTTGTGCCAGCTGCTTGAACAGACGGTAGTACTCGAGCTGGTACACCAGCACATTGACGCCGAACACTTCCCGGGCGATCCGGATCGCCCGCTCGCTGCGCTCGAAGGGAACGTACTCCAGGTAGAACGGATTGATCGAGATCAAAATGCCGATTAACCCGCAATCCCTCAGCATAATGAGTTTTTGCCGGGTTTCCCGGTCAGTTCGCGCCCAGAAGCAGTTGGTCTCGACGAACAGGGAGGGGATCCGCAGGTCTTTGGCCGTCCGCACGGCCAGGCAGAGCAGCTCGAAGTTCAGGAACCGCTCACCCCCGGTGAAGTGCAGTCCATGGTTGAGGCTCATCGTTTCCGCTCCCCCCGGGCTTGGTTGGATCCTTCCGGCCAGAGATTGCAGCGTCGCCGCCAGGTCTTCTTCGCTTATCCAGTCGGCGGGGCAGCGGGGCGAACAGGCGTACATGCAGTGCCGGCAGCTGGCGCTGCAGCGATAGGAGAGGATCAATCCCCCGGATATCGGTGCGGGAATCCGGACTCTCACTGCTCAATCCTGCGCTAATTCCCTGTTCGGCACCGCAGCCTCGCCTTCAGGAAGCGTGAGGACCACGGTGGTCCCCCTGCCTTGGGAGGAGTGAATCTCTATTGCACCTCCGAGCAGATGCGTCCGTTCCTGCATGCCCATCAAACCCAGCTTCCCGGAGGACACCAGATCGTCCGTATCCCGGGAGTGGAATCCGATACCGTTATCCTCTATTACTATTCGGATGAGGCTCTCTTCCCTGCCGAGGCGAACCGTGCAGCGTTCTGCACAGGAGTGCTTCCAGACGTTTCGCAGCGCTTCCTGAACGATCCTGTATACGAGCAGCTGCTGTTCGGCGTTCAACGAGTATTTTTCCTGAGTCGACTCCATCGAAATCCGGATGCCCGCTTCCTGCTGCATCTGTTCGGCAAGCTCCCGCAGCGCCGGGACCAGACCCAGATACTCGAGGATCGGCGGCCGGAGGTATTGGATGAAAAGGCGGATCCGTACCAGAGATTCGTCGATTTCCTCCCGCACATCTTCGAGAGAGTCGACCGTTTTTGCTCTCGCCTTTCGCTGCCGGGAAATCACGGAATCGAGCCGGCGGGAAAGAGCCACGAGGGTTTGGATCGTATCGTCGTGCAGCTCTCGGGCTATCCGCTTGCGCTCCTCCTCATGGGCACGACCGATCTGCTCCGCGTACAGCCGCAAACTGTGCTGCAGCTTCCGCTCCGCGCTGATGTCCCGTGCGATATGGAGAAAAGCCGTGGACTTTTCCTCTCCGAGCAGACTGGATGTTATCATGATGTCGGCCAGACCGGCGTCTTTCTTGATTATCTGCTGTTCGTACGGCTGCTCGAGCTCCCTGCCCTCGAGGAGCGTTCTCATCACCTCCCGGGCCCGGTCAAGCGCATCCTGCGGGAAGAGGCGGTCTATCTGCATGCCGATCATCGCCTCCTGGCCGTATCCGGTGAGCTGCGAGCAGGCGGCATTCGCCGAAATGATCTTCCCGTCTAGATCATGAATCCAGATAGCCTCGTGGGCTTTCTCGAAGATCTCCTGGAACCGTCTGCTGATTCGCTGGAGCTCCCGACGCACCGCCTCCAGCTTCAATATCGTCTGCTCCCGTCTGCCGATCTCCCGACGCCGCGATTCCAGCCAGATGTTGATCAACCCGCCGACCAGAATTGTCAAACCTGTCTCGAATGCCGCATCCAGCGGGTGGAGGGAGATCAAGAAGATCCGGGGCAACATGACCGCCAGGGCAAGAGCCAGGCTGACACAGCCTCCGATGAAGCCGAAGACGTAGGCGGCGTAGACCGTGGGGGCAAGAAAGAGGATTCTCTCCAATGCATGACGTTCCAGCCCCAGCAGAGAGTATCGGGGAGGCCGTATGAAGAACAGCAGCTGGGGGTAGTGCAGGACGATGCAGAGGATAAACAGGAGTACGATGATCCAGAAGTGCGGTCGGCGCAAAAACGTGAGCTGCGATCTCAAAAGTCTGCCGCTTCCTCCCCTTCTATCCGGATCCACTGGTTTTTCAAGCAGAGCATCACGGCTTCCATGCGCGAGCCCACGGCGAGCTTGGCAAAGATGTTTCGCCAGTGACTCTGAACGGTTCGATCCGACAGGGAAAGTTCGTAGGCAATCTCCTTGTTTACCAGTCCCCGGGCGCCCAGTTCCACTATTTCCAGCTCCCGCGGCGTCAGGCGGTATTTTCCGTTCACCTCGGTCCCCGCGTGGGCCCGCAACCGCCCGAGCACGGTTTTCAGGACGCTGGGGTGCAAAACCGACTCCCCCCTGTGAACCGAGCGAATGGATTTCAGAAGCTCCTCGCTTCGAATGTTCTTCAGCAGATACCCCGAGGCGCCGGCTTCGAGAATCGCCAGGATGAACTCCTCGTTGTCATAGGCTGTGAGCACCAGGACACTGACCCGGGGCTGCTCGGTTTTGATCCGTTTCGTCGCCTCGATACCGTTCAGTTTCGGCATGGCGATATCCAGCAGAACGAGGTCCGGTTTGAGCTTGTTCACCAGCTGCACCGCTTCTTCCCCGTCTTCGGCTTCTCCCACTACCTCAATGTCCCGTTCTTGCTGGAGGAGGTCTCTGATGCCCTCGCGGACAAGCACGTGATCCTCGGCCAGGACGATCCGTATTTTTGTCATATCGATCTCGAGTTTCATTATAGCACGGAAACCCAAACCGCTTAACGGTTTCTTGGGCGTACGCCGTATGGCGTAGATCCGATTACCGGGGTGAGTGCCGTAAGAGCTCACGCCATCCGGCGCTTGTCGGCAACAACAGACGGGCCTATCGTGAATACAACGGAGGCACCCAATGAAACGAGTACTGGTTGCGGACACGGATCCTGATTTCTTGAAGACGATCGGTAAATTTTTGAGAAAAGATTTCGATATCAGCCACGCGAACACTCCGATTGCCGTTCTGAGGAAGGCCAAGGATGAGCAGCCGGATCTGATCCTGCTGGGGTATTTCGAACCGCGGGGGGAATCATTCAATCTCCATAAGGAGCTGCGGGAACAGGAAAGCACCGCCTCTATTCCGATCCTGATAGTCGATGTCGCGCCGAAGGATCATCTGCGCAAGGGATGGAAGAGGGTAGAAGGTCTGCAGATGGATGCCGAGGGGTACCTCTCCCGACCGCTGGACTCCCGGACACTCAACTGCGAGGTCGAACGAGTAATGGAGAGCAAATCCGCAAGGATGCTCAGTTGGGCTCAGATCCTCGAGCAAACCGAGCGAAAGTTGCTGCAGGAGGTGGACAGGTGGAACGGTACACCCCGCCACACGTCCCAGCTCGGGCAAGGGCATGGGCACAAATCCCGCAGAAGACAACCCGCGGCGCTGCAGGTCTGAGGGAGGGAGCCATGAGCTTCATCGATACGATCCGAGCGAACGCCAGGGAGACTCCCATGCGCCTGGTCCTGCCGGAGGGGACCGAGCCCCGCACCCTGCAGGCGGCCAGGAAGATCCTGGATGGAGGCCTGGCCGACTCGGTCACCCTGGTCGGATGTCCTGAAGAGATCGAGAGGGCTGCTTGCTCCGCCCGTTGTGATCTGGGAGGAATGAACCTCGTTTTTCCCGAATGTTGCGAGCAACGGGAATCCTTTGCCGCCGAGCTGTACCGTCTGCGCAGACACAGGGGACTGACCGTCGAGCAGGCCTGGACGCAGATCTGCGATCCCCTGGGTTTCGGCGCGATGCTGGTGCGCAGAGATGAAGCCGACACCCTCGTGGCCGGAGCGGCAAGCCCCACCGCGCAGGTGTTGAAGGCTGTGTTTACGATCATCGGTCCCCACCCGGATGTCGAGCTGGCTTCCTCTTTCTTCATCATGCACCTGCCCGGCTCCGATTGGGGCGAAGACGGGCACCTGCTGTTCTCCGACTGCGCCACCATCCCCAACCCCGACTCGAGGCAGCTATCCGAGATCGCCCTGGCCGCGGCGGAGTCGTTCCGGGTGCTTCTGCGGGCCGAGCCCAAAGTGGCCATGCTCTCCTTTTCGACCTTCGGCAGCGCCTCAAATGAGATGGTGGACAAGGTGGCGGAAGCCACGGCCATGGCCAAGATGAAACGGCCCGATCTGCTGATCGACGGTGAGATGCAGTTGGATGCGGCTCTGGTTCCGGAGGTGGCGGAGAAGAAGGCCCCCGACTCACCCGTAGCCGGAAGGGCGAATGTACTGATCTTTCCCGACCTGAACTCGGGAAACATCGGCTACAAGCTGGTACAGCGACTGGCGGGAGCCGAAGCGTACGGTCCGTTTCTCCAGGGATTGGCCAAACCGGTGAGCGATCTGTCGCGGGGATGCTCGGTTGATGATATCGTCAACACCGCCGCGGTAACCCTTGTTCGGGCGGCTCGTCAGCAACAGTCCGTCCGGCGGATCCCAAGTCCGATGGCACTCACCGCAGGGGTGAGCCGCAATTGAAATAGTCTCGAGCGGCGCCTGCTGATAATCAAACGGGTTTGAGCCATCCTCCGCCCGGGCGAACCGTCAGCAACCCTCGGGACCCTCGTTCAGGAGGTACTTGGCCGCCACGGTCCGGAGGCTGCAGGGCGCCTCCCTGCCCTCTTGAATCAGACGAAGCGCCTGGAGATCCGACTCCCACATCACATCCCCCGGGGCGACCACGCAGACGCTCTCCGACTCGTACTTGGACAGGAGTCTGTCCTCCTTGAAGTAGTACAGCTCCTCACTCCGGCTGGTCGGATAGGCCCGCATGAAGGGCGGGATCTCGTTCGGCTTGAACCAGAGCTTGATCTCCCGCTGCGCTTCCTCATCCGTCGCCGAGGCGTGGATCAGGTTGTCCATCCGGTCTCCGATCTCCTTGCCTCGTTCATCCCTCAAGGCCACGATCGTTCCCAACGAGCGGATGCAGCCCGGGTTCTGCTCCCGCGCGATGTGCGGATTGGTCGGTCCGGACACGTCCCGAACCTTTTTTACGGCATCGGGGCCCTGATATACGATGGCGATCACCCGCCGTCGGTGCGGTTTGTCGGCGTAGTGCACGCAGCCTGTTATGTATTCGATCAGGGAGGGATAGAAGACCTTGCCCTTGTGCTCTTCGTAGTGGACTTCGGCAAGCATTCGGGTCACATGAACCACCTTGGCTCCTGCGTAGATCAGGCCTGTGTGAAACTCGGACAGCTGAGAAAGCACATACCCGGTCAGCGAGTTTTTCAAGGCGTCCGGTTTTATCAATGCCAGGGTCTGCTCGAGCTCTTTGTTGTGCACCTCGCGTCTCCTACGTGTTACCAGATATTGCCAATCTTGTGGCGATCAGACCGGCCAGCACGGCCACGTCCTCCAGGGGCAGGAAGTTGACGATCGCATCGTCGAAGAGGATGTTCGCCTCCGCCGGGAACTCCTCGTCTCCGGCATGCAGCACCACCAGCCCTCTGATCTTCGGCAGGATGTCGAACTGAAAGGAAGCATCCCCCAGCTCAGTCTCCCCCCAGCCGAGATTGCGGCAGGCCTGCCGGAACGCCTCGACACTCTCACCGAAGCGGCGGGCGATGCGCCGGGGACCCCGCTTCTGATAGGTCGGGTCGTAGAAGGATGCGCCGGGCAGATTCTTGAAGGCCACCATCTGTCCCTTGACGGGTTTGCGCTCCCGGGCCAGAAGGTAGTGGAGGATGAGGATCTTCTCCACCAGCGGCAGGTCCGTGGGCAGGAACTCGAGGCTCTCGCTCTGAGGAAACCTCAGCTCCACCCGAGAACCGAAAAAGGTGAGTCGAATCGTGCTTCCATTGAGCACTGCTCCGGAGCGCTCGCAGAGGCTGGCAAGCTCTTCCGGCTTCCGGGCCAGCAGATCCTCTCTGGCTTTCTGATAGGCTATTCCGTAGGCGGCCTTCATGCCGCCGGGCTTTTTCGGATTCATCCTTACAGTCGATATCCTGTTTTCACCTGTTGCCTGCAACGGCTGCGTTTCAAGTGTATCCTCGCGACGGTTACTTAGCAACCGTTTTAATACAGAATCCCTCAGCACAGAATCCCTCAGCCTGTCACGGGGCTGACCGATCGCCGGCTCAATCGTGCCCCCCGGCTCGGCCGCATTCCGCGAATCGTGCCGAGACGGGCTATCCACACTCGGCATACCAAACTCGGCGCTCCCTTGATCAGGCCGCAGACAGTGTACTACCCTGAAGGCATGGAAAATCCCCCAAGCATCTACGTGGCCGCAACCCGGCAGAACGACGGAAAGACCACCACCGCTCTCGGACTTCTCGAGGCGTTCAGCGAGATCTACCCCGAGATCGGCTACATCAAACCTGTGGGCCAGCAGGTCAAGCTGATCGGGGAGCACGAGATCGACAAGGACGCAACTCTGATGAAGGACGTGTTTCACATCGGCAGCCCTCTCTACGACATGAGCCCGGTAGCCGTTCCCCGCGGTTTTACCGAGGAGTACATCCTGCACGGAGACGTGCACCAGCTCACCGAACGCATCGGCCAAGCCTACCGGCGGGAGAGTGCGGAGCAGCGCTTCATGGTGATCGAGGGTACGGGACACGCCGGGGTGGGTTCGGTCATCGACCTGTGCAACGCCACGGTGGCCAAGATGCTCGGTGCCCCGGTGGTGATCGTAACCTGCGGCGGAATCGGCCGCCCCATCGATGAGGTGATGCTCAACAAGGCGGTGTTCGACAGCTACGGCGTCAAGGTCCTTGGAGTGATCGTCAACAAGGTGATTCCGGAGAAATACGAGAAGATCAACAATCTGGTACGCCTCGGTTTCCAGAACAGGGGAATCGAAACTTTCGGAGTGATTCCCTTCTTTCCTCTGTTGTCGAGTCCGACCTTACGCCAGCTGCTGGAGGATATCCGGGGAGAGCTGCTCAGCGGCGATGACAGCAATCTGGACGTGATCATCAGCAAGATCCTGGTCGGAGCTATGGCCGCCCACGAGGCCTTCGACTTCTTCAAGGGAGATGTGCTTCTGGTAACACCGGGAAATCGGGAAGACCTGATCCTGGCTGCGGTTTCCTGCAATGTTCCCAATATTCGGGAGGACTACAACGTGCGCGGCATAATCCTGACCTGCGGAATCTGGCCCAACCAGACGGTTCTCAAGATCCTCAAGCAGGCCGGAGTCCCCGCCTTCCTGGTGAAGGACGACACCTTCACCACCGCCCAGAAGATCAACAACCTGATCATCAAGATCCGCCCGCAGGACAGGGAGAAGATCGCCACCGTCAAACAGATGATCAAGGAGTACGTGGATGTGGACGGGCTGGTGGAGCGCCTGACGGCGGCGAGGAAGTAGCCGCTGTTCGTCTGCGGCTGACGGTCCCGCCACAGCGAATCTTCACCGCTGCCTTCCCCGGGCCAGGGCGATTTCCACCTCCCTGGAAAGCGCACCGAAGGACATGTGGGTGATGTACAGCGGCGTTTCGAGGATCAGGGACTGCCACGATTGTTGTAAACAGCTTCACCATGCTATACACTCCCGATATGCTTCGCAGAGAACGGGTCAAAGCCAAAGGGGGACTCCGTTTCATAGAACCCCGCTTCATCCCCTGGGTGTACGCGTTGATGCGCCTGGCCTGTCCGACCTACCTGCGATTCGTCGAAGGAATCTCCGATGTCGAAACAGCGGGTATCGAGCATCTGATCGGCGGTTTCCGGCAGTTCTACGGAAAAAAAGCCAGGGTCCTGGTGGTGTTTCGGCACGTTTCGCTGCACGATGCCCCGGTGATGGTCTACCTGTTCAGCCGTTGCCTGCCGGCGGCGGCCAGACGAGCCGGAGAAAAACTGGGAGGCCGAGGGCACACCCACTTCCTGTACGGCCGGGGTGTGCTGAATTGGGCCGGGGGCGGGGCGGCTTTTCTCTTCCCCAGGATCGCCGGCATTCCGGTGATGAACCGGAAAAACGACGCACAGAGCATGCGTACGATCCGCCGCTACCTGAGTGACGGCACCTTTCCCATCTGCCTGGCGCCGGAGGGCCAGGTCACCTATCACAACCACAGGCTGGGCCCTATCGAAGGAGGTACGGCCCGCCTGGCCGCCTGGTGCCTGGAGGATCTGGAGCGTCAGGAGCGGAATGAGGAGATCCTCATCCTTCCGGTGGCCTGCCACTACCTGTATCGGGACAACCCGGAACGGTTGTTTGCCCGGATCATCGAGGGGATCGTGGAAAGCGCCGGCCTGCCGACGCCAAAGAGCGGGTCCCGCTGCGAAAAGCTGATCGAGCTGACCGAGGGGCTGATCGTGAAGATGGAGACGTTCTACGCGCGATTCTTCACGATCGAAAAGGCGGAAAGAAAATCCGCCTCCCTCCGGCAGCGGATCGAGCGGGTCTGCCGGGCCGCCCTGCGGGTTCCGGAAACGTTCATGAAGATCCGGCCCGAGCCGGATCTGCTGTCCCGGGTGCTCACCGTACGGCAGCGGGGCTGGGATTACCTGTTCCGCTCCGACCTGCCGGAAGAGGGTCAGATCTCTCCCATGGACCGGGTGCTGATGGACCGCATTGCCGATGAGGTCTACCTCCACCTGCGCCATAACGAGCTCGTCGATGTGCTGGAGTACGTCCAACCGGAGTATATCAGCCCGGAGTCTTCGCTGAATCGCCTGATCGAGTACGCCCTCACTCTGAACGACCTGGTCAACCGTTTGATGGGCGGGGACATCAGCTGCCGCTTCAGTCCGCCGCGCAAGACCGTCCGGATCGAGATCGGTGAGCCGATCAAGGTGCGGGAGCTGTATCCCCTGATCCCGGGCAGGCGACGGCAACGGGCCGAAGGTTTAATGAAGGTTATTGTCTCCCGGCTGGAGCATCTGTCCGTGGAGCGGTAGGGGATCGCAGACGCTGCCGCGAGACGGCAAGCGCTGCGGGAGCCCGCAGGCCCTCACTCAACATCAGCGGGAGTAGAACTCCACCACCTGGCCGATATCGCACTCCACCGGGATTTCCTCTCTCTTGGGCAGACTCAGCAGGCGGGCTTTCAGCTCGTCTTTGAAAACTTCCAGATACACGGGAGGTACCGAGTGGCTGAGAGCTTCCCTGAAGCAGGCCAGTTTGCGGCTTCGCTCCTTGACCTGAAGGGTATCCCCCGGTTTCAGCTGGTACCCGGGGCTCTTGACCTTCAGGCCGTTGACCTGGAAATGCTCGTGGGTGACGTACTGCCGGGCGGCGTAGATCGTTCTGGCCAGTCCCGCGTGCAGCACACAGACGTCCAGTCGGGTCTCCAGCATGCGGATCAGGAGGTCTCCGGTGTTTCCGTGCCTGCTCATGGCTTTCTTGAAGTAGCCCCGCAACTGCTTCTCCGGGATGTTGTACTGGTAGCGCAGGCGCTGCTTCTCCAGAAGCTGCCGGCCGTAATCCGACATCTGCCGACGCCGGGAGCGGAAACGCGGCTCTCCCGGACCACCCTTCTTTCGCGCCATCACCTTGGCCGCCTTGGGCGTAAGGGCGATCCCGACCCGGCGGGCACGCCGGACCTTCGGTCCTGTATAGTTCATAGAAAGTGTCTCCTCGTTCTGCCGAAAAAATGCAGGGTATAAGCTACTAACAACAGGGCGGATCGTCCACATCTGTCTGTCAGAGACGAATTACCGGCAAAACCAACCTTCCCCGAACGTCCTGGATCAGGCAGGCGTACCCACGCTTCGCCCAGAACCGCCCGATCACCGGCATCCAGAAGTAGGGCTCCCGTTTTCTACCCCGCTTCACTGGAGCGGGCCCAACGATTGATACCGGCCTCGGTGGCGTAGTTGTCGATCTCCGCCAGCTCCTCGTTGGTGAACTCGAGATTGTCCAATGCCGCGATGTTCTCCTGGATCTGTTCGGGCCGGGAGGCTCCGATCAGCACGGTTGTTACCCGGGAATCCCGCAGACACCAGGCCAGGGCCATCTGGGCCAGGCTCTGGCCGCGCCGGCGGGCGATCTCGTTCAAGGCGCGAACCTTGGCCAGGTTCTCCTCACTCAGGTATTCCCTGGGAAGGTAGTGGCCCGCCTTCACCGCCCTGGAATCCTTGGGAACCCCCTCGAGATACTTGTCGGTGAGCATGCCCTGGGCCAGGGGGGAGAAGTTGATGCAGCCGATCCCCTCCTTCTCCAGGACATCGAGCAGGCCCCGTTCGATCCAGCGGTTGAGCATCGAGTAGGAGGGTTGGTGGATCAGGCAGGGAACCCCCATCTCTGCTAGAATTCGGGAAGCTTCGGCGGTCTTTGCGGCCGAGTAGGAGGAGATCCCTGCGTACAGCGCCTTGCCCTGCTTGACAGCCGTGGCCACCGCCCCGAGGGTCTCCTCCAGGGGCGTATCAGGATCGAAACGGTGCGAGTAGAAGATGTCCACGTACTCCAGGCCCAGGCGCTCGAGACTCTGGTCCAGACTGGCCAGCAGGTACTTGCGGGAGCCCCACTCCCCGTACGGCCCCGGCCACATGTCGTAGCCGGCCTTGGTGGAGATGATCAGCTCGTCCCGGTAGGCGGCCAGATCCGCAGACAGGATCCGGCCGAAGTTGCGCTCCGCCGACCCCGGGGGCGGGCCGTAGTTGTTGGCCAGGTCGAAGTGGGTGATGCCCAGATCGAAGGCCCGGAAAATCATGCGGCGGGCGTTGTCCGTGACCTCATCGCCGCCGAAGTTGTTCCACAATCCCAGTGAAATCGCCGGCAGCTTGAGTCCGCTTCTGCCGCAGCGGTTGTACCTCATGCTCTGGTAGCGTTTGTCCTTTGGTGTGTAGCTCATCTCTGTCCTCCGTTTCAAATACGTTTTCCGTGCTCGGTTTGCACTTGTTCCACACTATTAAAGTAACGATTTACAGGGATTTTTTATACTGGTTGAACCGTAGAGATCATCGGGTTTGCGAATATTCGCTTTATCCCGAGCCCCGCCCGTGGCAAACTGTCCTGTGTATACCGCCCGAGGAGCAGACCATGCCTGAATACGACCCCGCCGCCTATATGGAACAACTCTATCTCAGTGATCCACTGCAGGATCCGCTGATGCGCCGGGTCATCAAGACGATCGGACTTCCCGGGGGAAGCCGCGGGCTGGATGCGGGCTGCGGCGTCGGCCTGCAGATCCCGCCCCTGGCCGAAGCGGTGGGACCGCGGGGACAGGTCACGGGTCTGGACATCCTTCCCGAGTTCCTCGAGGAGGCGAAGAACAAGATTGCCGAGTGGGGACTGGAGGATCGGGTGTCCCTGGTTCAGGGAGATATCTACGACCTCCCCTTCGAGGAGCAGCGGTTCGACTGGATCTGGAGCGCCAGCTGCGCCTGCTACGCCATGGCAAGACCGCTGCAGCTGCTGCACGGATTGCGCCGCATCCTCAAACCCGGCGGCCTGCTAATGATCGTGATCTGGTCGGGCCAGCAGCTCCTGCCCGGCTATCCACGCCTGGAGGCGATTCTCAATGCCACCGCACCGGGGATCGCCCCCTTCACGGCCGGAGACAGCCCGGAGCACCACTTCCTGCGTCTTGCCGGCTGGATGAGGAAGGCAGGTTTTGCCGAGGCGGCGGCCCGGCCCTTCACCGAGGGCGTGTGCGCGCCCTTCGAAGAGCCGATCCGCAAGGCCCTGCTGGCCCTGATCCAGATGCGCTGGCTGGAGGCGGAGAAAGAGCTGAGCCGCGCGGACCGCCGGCTGTATCGGCGCATCACCGATCCGTCTTCCCCCGACTTCATTCTGAACCAGCCCGACTACTACGGCTTCTACACCTACTCCCTATTTCGAGCAAAGGCTCCCGGGTAACAAGCCCCGGTGTAGCAGCAGCCGAAATCACCGGCAACAAGCAGGAAACCCATAGGACACCCCGCCGGCGATCAGCCGGATCTCCGACAGGGCCGGAAAATCGAATCTTTCTTTACTTATTTAGTAATATATATTGACGCAAGTCACACGGTTCTTTATCCTTATAATTGAGAGGATATTCGTGGAGGAATGAAATGAAACCAACCCGCGTAACCGACGGCATATATAGGCTTTCCGCCAACGGCGGCAGTGAAATCCTGTTCGAGAGCATGTGGCCCCTTCCCCATGGAGTGGCCATGAACTCCTACATCGTCAAAGGAAAAGAAACCGCGATCATCGACGGTGTCTGCGGCTGGGACGGCGTTCCCGGGACCCTGTTCGCCCAGCTGGCGGATATGCAGATCGGCCTGGAAGACATCCGCTACGTGATCCTCAACCATCTGGAGCCGGATCACACCGGCTGGCTGGAGCCGTTTCTGAAACTCCACGACGATTTCCAGCTGGTCGCCAGCGCCAAAGGTCTGGAGCTGGTGCGCTCGTTCTACGGCATCGACAAGAACCTGAGAGCGGTGGCCGACGGCGACAGGCTGGATCTGGGGAAGGGCAAGGAACTGCTGTTTCGGGAAATCCCCAACGTCCACTGGCCGGAGACGATCGCCACCTTCGAGACCGGCAGCCGGACCCTCTTTCCCTGCGACCTGTACGGCTCCTTCGGAAGCGTGGAGCAGGAGGCGGGCTACGACGATCAGCTGGATGAACGGCAGCTGGCCTTCTACGAGGAAGAAGCCTCCCGCTACTATACCAACATCCTGGCCACCTTCTCCTCATCCGTGGGCAGAGCCATCGACAAGCTGGAAGCGTTGGAGCCCCGGATCGTCGCCCCGGCCCACGGCATCGTCTGGCGGCATAATCCGGACAGGATCGTGCAGCTTTACCGCCGCCACGTCGGCTACGCCTCCGGACCGGCGGAGCCGGAGATCACCGTGATCTGGGGAAGCATGTACGGCATGACCGAACGGGCCTTGACGGCCGTGCTGGAGGGCATCCGCTGCGAAAATGTCCCGGTCCATTCTTTCCGCGTGCCCCAGGATCATATCTCCCATATCCTTTCCGCCGCCTGGAAATCCAGCGGCATTATCCTGGCAGCCCCTACCTACGAGTACAAGCTGTTTCCACCCATGGCCGCGGCCCTGGATGAGCTGGGCCGCAAAAAGGTCGTCGGGAAGAAAGCCTTCCGCTTCGGCTCCTACGGCTGGTCCGGAGGAGCCCAAAAGGAGCTGGAGGAGATCGTCGAGCGCCTTCGCATGAAGTGGGAGTTCGTCCAGCCATACGAGTTCGCCGGTGCCCCGGTGGAGCGGGACCTTGAGGAGCTGCGCGAACGGGGGCGAGGGTTCGCCGCCGAAGTCAAAGCGGTGTGCGCCGGCAGCGCCGCCGCCGCACTCTATTCCTTGCTGTAGCCCGCCATCAGCCCGGAAACGAAGTATTCGGAAAGAACGATGAAGATGAGCAGCGGAAACAGCGAAACTATGACCGCGCCGGCCATCTGGATGTGCCACTGGGCGATCTGGGAGCCTTTGAGCTCCGCCAGGATCGGCATCACCGGTTTGACTTGTGGTCCCCGGGTCAGGGCGATGGCCAGAAGGAACTCGTTGTAGATCTGCACGAACACGAGAATCGCCGCCGATACTATCCCCGGGATCGACACCGGCACCAGGATCCTCCAATAGAACATGAAGGGCCTGCAGCCGTCCAGAGCCGCCGCCTCCTGGAAGGCCAGGGGCATCTTCATGAAGAAGGTGGCGGTGATCAGCGTGGCCATGGGGATGTTGAGGATCACGTAGATCAGGATCAGCCCGACACGGGAGTTCATCAGGTCCAGCCAGCCGATCAGGGTGGTGATGGGGATCAGGACGATCTGGTACGGCAGGAACGAGGCCACCACGATCCAAAAAAAGACCAGCTGAGACCGCTTGAATTCGAACATCGTGAGGTAGTAGCCGGCCAGGGAGCCTAGAAAGATGCAGATGAAGGTGGCCGGTAGGGTGATGATGGCGCTATTGATCAACCCCAACCTGAGGGCTCGAAAAGCGGTCAGGTAGTTCTTGATCACAATGGTGCGCGGGGGCCGCAGGTACTTCTGGGCGGCCACCTCGTCCTGGCTCTTGATCGAGGTGTTGACCATGGCGTAGATCGGCAGCAGCCATAGCGCGGCCAGAATCACGAGGATGACGATCGAGGTTGCCTTGAATCGCTTTTCTCCCATCAGCGCACCCACTTGCTGATCGCCCACTTTGAATAGGGTATGACCATGGCGGCGGCCAGGATGAGGATCACGATGCTGGTGGCCGCCCCCATGCCGATATTGTTCTGGCTGTAGGTCATCCGGTACATCATGTAGGGCAGGACCTCGGTGCGGATGCCCGGACCTCCTCCGGTCATGATCCAGACCAGGTCGAAGACCTTCATCGTGGTGATGGCCAGCATGGTCGTGCAGATCAGGGTTCCGTGTCCCACGTTGGGGAAGATGATCTGGAAGAGGATGCGCCCGTGTCCCGCACCGTCGATGTTGGCCGCCTCGATCATGGCATCGGACAGCCCCCGGATCGCCCCCATGTAGATGACCAGGGCGAAGCCTACGTACTGCCAGAAGGCGCTGAAGATCATACAGAAGATGGCGATGTTGGGAAGTGCTATCCAGCCGAGCTTGGTCGTGTTGATCCCCAGGGCACCGAGGATCGAGTTGATCAGGCCGGAACCGGGATCGTACATCCAGGCCCACAGCGTTCCGGTGACGATGAAGGCCAGGGCCATGGGGTAGAGGAATATCTGGCGAAAGACCTTCTCCGCCCGGCGAAGTCCGTGGAACAGGTAGGCCAGAATGAATCCGAGCAGGGTGGTGGGCACGATGAAGAAGAACAGCCAGAGAAAGTTGTTCTCCACATTGACCCAGAAGCGCCGCAGCTCAAACAGATTTCGAAAGTTGAGCAGTCCGGCGAAATTCCAGGTCGCCCGCATTCCCTCCCAGACGGTAAAGGCGGCCACCAGGTTCCAGATGATCATGCCGTAGATGACCGCCACGGCAATCACCACCGGAGTGAGGAAAACAAACCCGTACGCTTTGTGGTACTTCATCGGCTACTCCAACCCACGACCCCGTTCGCGAATCATCGATCGGATTGATGACCCATGGGTATCAATCGACACCTTCGGCAGCTGCCCTGCATAGATTACTCGGTTAGATTACTATAGAAGAAAACGAGAGGCGATGCAACAAAGCGCATCGCCTCTCCTGGGATCGCTTGCGCGTCTACTTCCAGAACCAGTCGTTGGCCGCGCGGATGTTGTTCCGCTCGGCGGAGCCTGCAATCTCCCTGATGGCGCTGTTCACATCTCCGTCTGTGAGGAACTGGGTGAGGATATCCTGCATGTCGTCGCCGAAGGCGGCGGTCATCATCCCTCCATGATACCCGTCGATCAGGCCGCGCAGGCTGGCCAAATCCTTGGCGCTGCGCTGGCGGTAGGGATCGGGATACACGCTGGGCGGCACGTCGTTGACGATGGTCACCGAGCCCTTGATCAAGTTGAAGTTCTTCTGAGCTTCATCGGTGGTGATCATCTTGATCCAATCTTTAGCCAGATCGGGATGCGGTGCACCCTTGGGCAGCGGGAAGGTGTCGGCGTGGCCCATCCATACGTTCTTGGGGATGGCGGTTACGCTGAAGTCCTTCTCCGGCTCCATGCCGATGGACAGGTAGTAGCCCAGGATCCAGTCACCCATCCAGTACATGGCCGCCTCGCCCGTGTGGATCAGGGCACCGGCCTCGTCCCAGCTCTTGGTCGCATGGTACGGGTAGATGTAGGGAATCAGGTCGGCGTAGCGCTGGACGGCCTTGCGGAAGGTGGGATCGGTTGTGAAATCGATCTGGCCGGTGTTCGCCTTTTCGTAGAAGTCGGGCCCGCCGGTATTGAGCAGGCACATGTCGTAGAGGTAGGTCGACCAGACCTTCTCCCGGGTTCCGAGGGCCAGGGGCCAGACATCGGGTTTGGCAGCTTTGAGCTTCTGACAGGCGGCCAGCAGCTCCTCGTAGCTCTCCGGTGCCTTCACCCCGGCGTCCTTGAGGTGACCGATGTTGTACCACAGCCAGTTGGTGCGGTGGGCGTTGACCGGCACGGAATAGACATTGCCGCTGAACTTGAGGGTCTTGACCCAGACGGGGTTGATCCGAGCCTCGAAGTTCGCCGCCTTCCAGATATCGTTGACCGGGTCCAAGTACCCCGCATCGATGTAGTCCTTCTGCTTGTTGCCCTGGTGATCCTGAAAGGTGTCCGGCGGGTTCCCGGACTGCAGGTTGGCCATGATCACGGCCAGCATGTTGGCTCCTCCGCCGCCGGCTACGGGGTTTTCCAGGATCTTTACTCCCGGATGTTCCCTCTCGAAGATCTTGTACAGCTCATTGATGGCCTCTTTTTCACCTCCGGCGGTCCAGTAGTGGAAGATGATGAACTCTTTGGCTTCTCCCCCTCCTGTCTGCCCTCCGGCGAAAAGGACGGCCGACCCTGTCAGGAACAGCAGCATCACCATTCCTGCGCCGAGGATCTTTTTCATGCGATACCTCCTCTGTTTGTTTTATTTCTGCATTGACAATGCAGTTTAATCCTTGTTCGCGAGCCATAGGAGGGCGTTGTGCCAAAAATCGGCGTATCCCTCCCAGGCGATGAAATCCGTGCCCCAGTGTTTGGCCAGATCGGAGGTGAAGGCCATGGTCTTGCCCCGCCCCACCGACCAGACTGCGATGAAGGGGTCCGCCCCGATCGTAGCCAGCAGCTCGGCCTGGCTCTTGAGCATGACCTTGTTGTATCCCATGAAGATCGGCCATTTTTGGGGAAGGCCTCTAAAAAGGGGATGCCCCGGCTCTTTGATTACGGGTTGAATCCCTTGAGGTTTTTCCACCCGATCATCGGAACTTTGAATGTCCACCGGCAGGATCTCTTCGATCACGGTGCCGTGATACCCGGGAATCCCGCGCAGACCCTGGTAGGAGTTCCAACCGCCGGCCATGACGAAGGCCCCGCCCTTCTCCACGAACTCTTTGACCAGCTCGAGACGGTCCGGACCCATGGGTACGGTGAACATCTCCGGATAGAGGGAAATCGTGTTCTTCCCGCAATCGCTGAAGATCACCACATCGTACTTGTTGATCTGCTCGAGGGTCGAGGGGAAGGAGGTCAGGGCGATGTGGTTGGGCATGTGTTCGGCCTGGATATCGTCGAACTTGCCCATGGCCTCCATGAACCAGACGCCGAAGTTTTCGAACCCCCCGAGGGGGAACAGATCGAAACCCTTGATCTGCAACGTGAGCACCGTCCAGGTTTCTCCGACAAGAAGCACCCGCGTTTTTTCCGCCATGACATCTCCCCAGTTTTCCATTATGAAAGCCAATTGACTTTCATATGAAAGTATTTGTTATTATATTAGATAGTTTCTCATTTGTCAATATTTCTTATTTGTTTTTTATACGTAAAATTAGTCCCATATTGATGTTTGCGCTAACATTTAAAGATCCATTATAGCAGAGTCAGCCCGGTCGTCAAGGCGCTTCACAGGATTTTCGAATGACCAGCTCCGGCTGGAGCAGCACTCCCCGCGGGCCGACCGGACCACCCTGCTCCTCTCCCAGCAGCTCGAGCATCATCTCCGCGGCCGTTTTCCCGACCAGGTCGGTGGGCTGGTGAATCGTGGTCAAGCGGGGATTCACGAACGAGGACAGCCGGATATCGTCATAGCCGACAATCGATACGGCTTCAGGAATGGCAAGGCCCAGATCCGCGGCCGCCCGCAATGCCCCGATGGCCATTAGGTCATTGGAGCAGAAGATCGCCGAAGGCGCATTTTTAAGCTCCATGAAGTAGGTCAACCCGGCATACCCGCTTTGCTCGGACCAATTCCCCCGGTAGATCCACTCGTCCCGGGTCGGCACGCCCCGGGACGACAGGAAATCGAGATATCCCTTGAGCCGGTGCCGGGCGTTGACCACGAGCATGTTGCCGGTGATGATCCCGATCCTGCGATGCCCCAAATCGTAGAGGTACTCTACTGCCAGACCCGCGCCGCCAACGTTGTCTACGTCGACGAAGCTCACCGCCGGAGCCTCCGTCCTCCCGTTGACCAGCACGAAGGGAACGGCTTCCTCATAAAGACCGGCTATGGTAGGATCATCGGCGGCCGGGGCCACGATCAGCAGCCCGTCCACTTTGCGCTGTCTGTACAGCGCCGCATATTCGGCGCCCGTTCCGGGATCGTAGGTGTTGAAGATCAGGTTGTAGTCACTGTCGTGCACGACCTTTTCGACGCCGAAAATCAGCTCACTGAAGTACTCCGAGGAGTAGAAGTAGTCTTCGTGGGGGATGAGAACCTCCAGCACGCTGGCCCGATTTCTGGTCAACGCCCGCGCAGCGGCGTTGGGGTGATAGGACAGCTCCCTGATTGCTTTCAGGACCCTTTCGCGGGTTTCCGGGCGGACATTCACCGCCCCGTTGATGACGCGGGAAACGGTCATCACCGAAACACCCGCCTCGCGGGCTACGTCGGCCTGAGACAACATGACATCCTATTGTACTGCGTAACAGTCTTGATTTCCAAGACCTTTCTTTTTTATTATCTGAAAGTATATTGACCTTCATTTGAAACTTGGATAAGTTGATGGAAAGGCCGGCCAACGCATTCGTTGAGATGGTGAGATGATTTTCGATATCCAAAGATTTTCGATACACGACGGGGCGGGGATCCGCACAGTCGTGTTTTTCAAAGGTTGTCCCCTGCGCTGTGCCTGGTGTGAGAATCCCGAGAGCCAGTCCTATCAGCGCGAGCTGCTCTACGATCCCGACAAATGTATCGGATGTCTCGAATGTACCCGCGTGGAGAGAGGCGACGGGATCAGCGTACGGGACGGGAAGATCCATATTCGCCGGGACAAAATCAACGATCTCGAGGCGTATCGCGACGTCTGCCCGGCCGGCGCCCTGAGGGTTGTCGGAGAGCAGAAGAGCGTCGAGGACATTCTGCGGGAGATCGAGAAAGATCTGCCCTTCTACAGAAACAGCGGAGGGGGCGTGACGATCTCAGGGGGAGAGCCGTACGGACAGCCGCAGCTGCTGCTGGAGCTGCTTCGGGCTCTCAAGCAGCGCGACATCAATACCGCGGTGGAAACTTCGCTGCAGGCCCTTTGGGACGATATCGAGCCCACCGTCCCCTTCGTAGACACCTTTCTCGCCGATCTCAAGCATATCGACCCCGACCCGCTGCGCAAATACACCGGCGGAGATCTGGACCAAATTCTCGAAAATCTCAAAGCCTTGGACCGGAAGGGGGCCCGCCTCATCGTACGTGTACCGGTGATCCCCGCTTTCAACGATTCCGACGATGTTATCGGCAGAATCATCGCCTTCGCGGCTACACTGGATAGCGTTCGGGAAATCGATTTCCTACCCTACCATACTCTGGGGCTGAACAAGTACTCCCTGACCGGCCGGGAGTACAACTATTCCAGCCGTTTACCTGATTGGGACGGCCGTCTCGACCGCTACACGCGGATGGCCGAAAAAAAAGGGCTTGCGACGAATATCGGAGGATAGAATGGCAACAGCTGCCTCGCTTCAACACGTCTCTGAGCGAGTGACCCGGTTGAAATCCAAGTACCTGCATGCCAGACCGACCGTATGCACGGAGAGGGCGGAGTTCTACACCGAAGTCTACCAGGAACACGAGGCCAAGCCCCTGATCGTTCGCCGGGCCCTGGCCCTCGACAGAACCCTCCGGCAGATGACGATTTCCATCGATGAGGGGGAGCTCATTGTCGGCAATCAGGCTTCCCGACTCCGGGCCGCTCCGATCTTTCCCGAATATGCGGTGGAATGGATCCTCAGAGAGCTGGATGAGCTGGCGGACCGCCCGGGGGACGCCTTCTATGTCGATGAGGAGCAGAAGAGCAGAATCCGAGAGATCTGCTCGTATTGGGAAGGCAAAACCCTGATCGAAAGGGGCATGGAGCTCATGCCCGAGCAGATGCGGGAGATCCACGAAGCCGGGATCATCCGCGCCGAGGGCAATCTGACCTCGGGGGATGCCCATCTGGCTGTCAACCTCGAGAAAATTCTCGCAATCGGAATCGGCGGATACCTCGAGCAGGTCGGTGAAAAGAGACGGACCCTCGATCTCACCGAGCAGGGGGACCTGAAAAAGGGGCACTTCTATCAAGCAGTGGAGATCGTTCTGAAGGCTGCTCAGGCGTTCATCGAACGATTCCGCAACCTGGCTCTGGGATTGAGCCACGGCGAGGAGGATGATGCCGGGAGAGCCGAGCTGGAGACGATCAGCGCGAACTGCGGGGTCATTCGATCCTCCCCTCCGGAAACCTTCTATCAGGCTCTGCAGCTGACCTATTTCGTGCAGCTGATTCTCCAGATCGAGAGCAACGGGCATTCGGTCTCCCTCGGCCGCCTGGACCAGTACCTGTACCCCTTCTATCTGCGGGACCTAGAGGCGGCTCGCATCACGGAGGAGCAGGCCATCGAGCTTCTGGAGTGCACCTGGCTGAAACTGGTGGCCATTACCAAGATTCGTTCCTGGTCCCACACGCGCTATTCCGCCGGAGGCCCCCTCTATCAGAACGTCACCATCGGAGGCCAGACGGTGGACGGGAAAGACGCGGTCAACCGTCTCAGCAGCCTGATCCTGGAGTCGGTCGGCTATATGCGTCTGACCCAGCCGAACCTCTCGGTGCGCTACCACAGGGGAATGAGCGACGAGTTCATGTTGGAGTGCATCCGGGTCATCGAAATAGGTTTTGGGATGCCCGCCTTCAACAACGATGAAATCGTGATTCCCGAGTTGATCCGCCTGGGAGTGGACAGGGAGGACGCCTACAACTACTCGGCGATCGGCTGCATCGAGATCGCCGTACCGGGGAAGTGGGGTTACCGCTGCACCGGGATGAGCTTTCTGAACTTCATGCGGGTGTTCATGGCTTCCCTGCGGGGCGGCTACGACGATCGTTCGGGCAAGACCTTCGTTCCCGGAATAGGAACTTTGGCCGAGTTCAGCGACTTCGGCCAGGTGATGGAGGCCTGGAAGCAGCAGGTCGAAGCCTACGCCCGGGCAACCGTGATGATCGACACGGCCGTGGACACGGCTCTGGAAGAGCTCGCCCCCGATGTTCTCTGCTCGGCCCTGGTTGACGATTGCATCGAGCGGGGAAAGACGCTAAAAGAGGGAGGCGCCAAGTACGACTTCATCTCCGGCCTCCAGGTCGGAATCGCCAATCTCGGCAACTCCCTGGCGGCTATCAAGAAGCTCGTGTTCGAATCCGAAAAAATTTCAGCAACACAGCTGACCGAGGCCCTGGACAGCGATTTCGCGGGGGCCGAAGGGGAGAAAATCCGCCAGCTCCTGCTGAACCACGCTCCCAAGTACGGCAACGACGACGACTACGTGGATCAGCTGCTGCGTGAAGCCTACCTGTACTTCATCGACGAGCTGGAAAAGTACCACAACACCCGATTCGATCGGGGTCCCATCGGCGGGCGCTACTACGCCGGCACCTCGAGTATTTCCGCCAACGTGCCCTCCGGCTCTACTGTGGGGGCAACCCCGGACGGTCGCAAGGCCTTCACGCCCCTGGCCGAAGGATGTTCGCCCACGGCGGGAACCGACACTCTGGGACCGACCGCGGTCTTCAAATCCGTGGCCAAACTGCCGACGGGCAAGATCCTGGGCGGTGTCCTGCTCAATCAGAAACTCTCGCCGGCGACCATCCGAGAGGAGAGGGACAAGCGGAAGCTGCTCGCCATGCTGCGCACCTTCTTCGACGATCTTAAAGGGTGGCACGTACAGTACAACATCGTATCCCGCTCCACCCTGCTGGAAGCCAAGGCCGACCCTGAAAGCTACAGGGACCTGGTTGTGCGCGTGGCCGGGTATTCGGCGTTCTTCACCTCCCTTTCCCCGGACACCCAGGACGACATCATCGCCCGAACCGAGCACACCTTGTAGCAAAGCGGAGGATGCGATTGAGGGTGAGGAGTTGAAGGAGCAGCTGCTCTGCGGCGTGGATCTGGGAGGAACCAAGCTCTCCGTCGGCCTGGTGCGTCTGGACGGAAGCCTGGTCGACAAAGTGGTGGCCTACGACCACACTAAGAACAACGAGGCCGGACTGTGCGCCCAGATACGCGACATGGTGCATCAGCTGCTGACACGGCGGCGAATCGAAGAACGCGCTCTTCGGGGAGTGGGCATCGGTTTTGCCGGCCACCTCCGCTTCGACGAGGGGGTGGTAATCACAACATCGAACTTCCCGCTCTTAAAGATGAAGAATTTTCCCATCCGCCGGATGGTTCAGAGCCACTTCCAGGTGCCGGTTATCGTGGACAACGATGCCAACGCCCAGAGCTATGCGGAGTTTCTCTTCGGCGCGGGGGCCGGCTACGACACCATGATCTTTCTCACGGTGAGCACGGGCATCGGCGCCGGACTGGTCCTGAACCGCCGGATCTATCGAGGCATGACCGGGACCGCCGGGGAGTTCGGGCACACCATCGTGAATCCCCACAGCGACATTCGCTGCGGCTGCGGCAACTACGGCTGCCTGATGTCCCACGCCAGCGGCCTGGCTCTGCCGCAGGTGGTGCGGAAGAAGCTGGAGCAGGGTGAGAAGAGCGAACTGACCATCGATGATACGACCCGGATCAACGGGGAGTTCATCAAGGCGGGCCTTGATGCCGGGGATCCGCTTTGCCGCAGCGTCGTCCTGGAATACGCCGACTACATCGGTATCGGCATCTACAATCTTTTTCAGATCTTCAATCCTCCGGTCATCGTGCTGGGAGGCGGGTTGATGAGTTGGGGTCCTCTGTACTTCGACCGGATCAAGGAGAAGTTCTACAGCCTGGCGGGGGACATGCTCTACGATCCCATCGAGATAGCCTTGGCCAAGACCGGCCGTGACGCGGGGTTGATCGGCGCGGCCTCCCTGCTGTTGGAGGGGCAATGAACAGGCGACAACGAAAAATCATCGACGGGCTCAGCAGCAGCGAAAAGACATCCGTCAAGGAGCTGTCCGAAAAGCTGGGGGTTTCCGCGGTCACGGTCCGCCAGGACCTGAACTACCTGGAAGAGGAGGGATTTCTGAAGCGGATTCACGGCGGTGCGGTGCTGCAGAACGCCGACGACATCTCCAAACGGCTGGTGGTGAACTACGAAAAAAAGCTGGCAATCGCCCGAAAGGCCGCCTCCCTGGTCGGCGATGACGAGACCATTCTCATAGAGTCCGGCTCCACCAACGCCATCCTGGTGAAAGAGCTGGAGAGCAAGAACAATATCAACATCATCACCACGAACGTGTTCATCGCGCGGGAGTTGAAGAAGAACGATCATGCAAACATCATTTTGCTGGGGGGCAGCTACCAGCACGAAAGCGAAAGCCTGGTCGGCCAGCTGACCAGGCTCTGCCTGGACAACGTGAACTTCGGCAAGGCCTTCATCGGGGTGGACGGCTACACCGCCGAAACCGGCTTCACCAGCACGAACATGATGCGGGCGGAAATCTCCTCGCTCATCGTGAAGCGAAGCCGCGAGGTGTTCGTCCTGACCGATTCCAGCAAGTTCGGAAAGGTGCACCTGGCCCGGCTGTTCTATCCGGAAGAGGTCACCTGCCTGATCACCGACGGCGGCATCCCTCAAGCGGACAAGATCGATCTGGAACGGCGGGGCGTGCGCCTGTATATCGTGTGAGGGGGTAATCGCAGCGGATGCTCCCGTGAGAGAGTGATGGTGAGGGGGAAGAGATGAAAAAAAAGAAGATCGGAGAGATCGACCCGGCGGTCAAGATCGCCGCCGGGCTGTTTTGGGCCGACTACGGCGAGCTCGGCGCCCAGGTCGCGGAGCTCACCCGAGCCGGCGTGGACTGGATTCATCTGGAGATGCGCGACGGCGTGTATATGGACTTCGCCGCCCCCCGGGGGGGGATCGACATCCTGCAGGGAATCCGGCCGCATACCGGGCTGGAAATCGAGGTTCAGATCCAGATGATGCGCCCGAGCCAGGAGCTGTTTCGCCAGCTCAAGGATTCCGGGGCCGATCTGGTCTCCCTGCCCATCGAGACTACCGGAGAGATGCTCATTCAGAACATCACCTACATCAAGGAGACCCTGGAGCTCAAGGTGGGTGTGTGGGCCTGGCAGGGCTGTCCCTTGATATTCTTTGAACAGTATCTTCCCTTCGTGGATATCATCGAGTACGAGAGCCGCGCTCCCTTCTGGAAACCCACGGCTTCCGGAAAGAGCCCCCACACCATCGACCCGATCGTGGTGGACTCCATCGGGGAGCTGCACCGCATGCTGGTCGATCGCGGGCTGGAGGACCGGGTCGAGCTGATGGAAGACGGGGGGCTGAACACGGACAATGTCGAGCAGTTCGTGAAGGCCGGGATGACGGTCGGTGAGTTCTCCTCACCCCTGTTCAAGGGACCGGAAGGGCGCTACAAGGCGGGTACGGGGGAGATCACCGCGGCGGTGCAGCGCCTGCGGGATGCCCTGGACCGGGCCTCCGGTCCGCAGCATGCGGGTTCAGGCAGCTCGGGTTCACGGAGCGCGGGTGCGCGTGGCCCGGGTGCGCGTGGCCCGGGTGCGCGGAAATAGGGCCGGAGGCTGCGGCCATGAGGATTGCAGTCATCGGCTCTGAAGGAATGCTCGGCCGGGACCTGGCGGGCTTTCTCGCCGGTCGCCACGAGGTCGTAGGCCTGGATATCGGCCAGATCGACATTCGCCGGCGGGAGGACACCGTTGCCGCAATCGCAGAGCTGAAGCCGCAGCTGGTCATCAACTCGGCGGCCTGCGTGGACGTGGAATCCTGCGAGGCCGAACCCGAGCGGGCCTTCCAGGTCAACGCCCTGGGCTCTCAGAACCTGGCCCTGGCGGTTGAAAGAATCGGCGCGGAGTACCTCTACTTCTCCTCGGACTACGTGTTCGACGGACGCAGCGGCTGCGACTACGACGAGCTGGTCCCGCCGAGTCCGGTCAACCAGTACGGCCGCAGCAAGCTGGCCGGCGAAGTGCTGGCCTGCCGGGTCTGCCGGCGGACCTACGTCGTACGCACGGCCTGGCTGTTCGGGCACCGGCAGGGCAACTACGTCGAACGGGTCCTGAATGCGGCTGACCGGGAGGGGGTGGTGCGCATGGCCACGGATCAACTCGAATCGCCCACCTACACGCTTCACCTGGCGGATGCGGTGGAGCGGTTGATTCAAACCGGAGCCTACGGTACGTATCACGTCACCAGCTCGGGAGCCTGTACGCGGCTGGAGTTCGCCTCCTTCGTCCTGGAAACCGCCGGCCGCAGGGAGGAGGTCGAGGAGCTGGAAGCCGCCGGCTTGAAACGGCGGGCTGAGCGGCCCTGCCGTACGGTGCTGGACTGCCGGCTGTTCGAGCTGGTGACCGGACATACGATGAAAAAGTGGCGGGAGGGCGTTCGCGAGTACCTGGCCAATCGCAACTGGCCGGGCGATCGCCCCGGGCCGGGCGATCACCCCGGGCCGGGGAGCCGACCCGCCGGGGCTGAACAAGCCGCCGGACAATCGGCCAGGCAGACGAGGAGACGCTGATGAAACAGATCGGAATCGGGATGTTGGGCTACGGAGGCATCGGGAAGATCCACACCTCCTGCTACCGGCAGCTGCCCCTGCTGTACCCCGGCAAACTGCCGGAGATCGTCCTGGAGGCCGTCTGCACGAGCAGCCCCGAGACGGCCGATCGGGCCGCAAAAGAGGGTGGGTTTCGGCGGGGATTCAGCGACCGCGCGGAACTGCTGAAACAGGAGGAGGTAACCGTCGTGGACTGCTGCCTGCCCAATTACCTCCACAGGGAGGCGCTGCTTGAGGCCTTTACTGCGGGCAAACACGTGTACTGCGAAAAACCTATGGCCGTGGACGCCGCAGAGGCCAGGCAGATCGCCGCGGCCGCCAAGGAACACGGCGTGCAGGTCGGCGTGACCTTCAACTTTCGCTTCGTGCCGGCGCTGATGCGGGCCAAACAGCTGATCGATGAGGGGATGCTGGGCAAGGTCTACTCGTTTCGCGCAGAGTACTTTCACACCGGCTATCAGAACCCGGATCGCCCGATGAGCTGGCGCATGCGCAAGGAGCTGTCCGGGGGTGGAGCCCTGGTCGATCTGGGTTCCCACGTCATCGACCTGGTGCGCCACCTGCTCGGAGAATTCGTCTCGATCAGGGCAATGACCCGCACCTTCATCGAAAAAAGGCCCGCCGCCAAGGGATCCCGAACCAAAGAGCCGGTTACGGTGGATGACGCGGCCTGGCTGGAGGTGTGTTTGCAGAGCGGCGGAATCGGCACGATCGAGGTTTCCCGCTTCGCCACGGGAGCCTTGGATGACCTCAACGTCGAGATCTACGGGGAGAAAGCGGCGCTGATGTTCCGACTGATGGACGCAAACTGGCTGTATTGGTTCGATGCGACCCGTCCCGGAAGCCCGATGGAACAGGGTTGGATCCGGCTGGAGACGGTGCAGCACTACCCAGGAGCTTCCCTGCCCCCGCCCCGTTCGATCGTCGGCTGGACCCGCACCCACGCCGAAAGCCAGTACGCCTTTCTCAGGGCCGTCGCCGAAAACAGCACCCCTCGCCCGGGGGTGATCGACGGCCTGCGCTGCCAGCTGATCATGGATGCGGCCTACCGCTCCGCCGACAGCGGAAACTGGGCGGAGGTCCCTCTGGAGTAGCGGCTCCGGGGTTCCCTGCCGCACTACCGGCTCTAACAAAACCTTGTTGGCCAACGAAGCCCGGCTAGGCGTGGGCCTGGATCTCAGCTTTGAGCCGCTCGGCGGCACGCAGGACCTGAGCCACGATCGTCAGGGAGGGGTTCACCGCCCCGGAGGAGGGGAAGAAGCTCGCGTCCATGACGTAGAGGTTGTCCAGGTCGAAGGCCTTGCACCACGGATCCAACACCGCCTGCCGCGGATCTGTTCCGAAGCGGATCGTACCGCACTGGTGCTGAATCGCGCCGATTCCCCGTCTGTCCACGATGCAGATCGGGTATCCGGAGCGCCTCATGATCCGCCGGGCCTGATCGAGAAGCCGTTCGTGGGCTTCGCTGTTCGTGGGTTTTCGCAGCAGGTGGATCCTGTCCTGCTCGTCGACCACGACCCGGTTCTCCGCGAGCGGCAGATCCTCGGTCATCACCCAAAGATCCACGCTCCGGCCGGCGATCGGGCCCCTGGCCAGGCGGACAACGACCGGCCTGCCCCTGCCCAGCATCTCGGGCTTCACCTTCCCCCGCATCTGGATGTGCCCCAGGGGCCTGTCACTCTCCGGGCCGCCGTTGTAGAAGTCATTGACGGCCAGGGTCTTTTGGAACCGCGTGGGATTCATCTTCCAGGGAGACAGGGCAAGCACCACGCTGTTGTTATGGGACATGAAGTTCGACCCCACCAGGCCGCTCGAATTGGCCAAACCCGAGGGTTGTTGTTTGCTCTTGGACCTGAGAAGCAACGCCGCGGAGTTCACCGCCCCGGAGGAGACGATGAAGCAATCCGCTTCGATGACGAGCCGTTCCCCCGCCTTTTCGACCGTGGCGCGCACGACCCTGTTGCCGAAGCGGTCGGTCTCCAGCCTCCGCACGCAGCTTTCGGTCCACAGAGAGAGATTCTCGGTCTTCTTCAACAGCATCGGTCTCAGGATCGCGTTTTCCGCATCGAGCTTCGCCCGTACCATACAGGGGAAACCGTCGCAGGGACTGCCCTTGCGGCACCGTCCTCCCGGGCCCTGATCAATGGCCAGGGGCAGATGAAAGGGATGGAGCCCCAAACCTTTCCACTTTTCGGCCAGGTCGGCGATGAGCGGTTCGTGGGGCACGGGGGCGGAGGGATACTCCCCCCGATCCGCTTCGGTGGGATCCTCCCCTTCCCGCCCGTGGACCTGAAGCAGACTCTCGGCGCGCCGGTAGTAGGGCTCGAGCTCCCCATAGGAATAGGGCCAGCCGATGCTGCTCCCCCCGTAGTGCTCCCTGGAGGCGAAATCTTCGGCCCGGAGGCGTAGGGCAGCACCGCCGAAGACCTTGGAGCAGCCGCCCACGTTGTAGTAGATCCGCGGCTGAAAGGGCCTGCCGCCGGCATCAAACCAGGTCTCCCCGGCATCGTAGCGCCGCTTCACCGAAACCTCGGTGATGTCCCAATTCTGCTTCTCCTGCCGTAGGAACCCTCCCCGCTCGAGAATCAGGATCGAGGCGCCGGTGTCTTTGAGAACGTGCGCTGCGGTTGCTCCGCCGAAACCGGAGCCGATGATGAGGATGTCGTATCGATTGACCTTTGCCATAGCCTGCAATGCTCGACAATCACGCAGCTTCCGTCGCGGATCCTGCGGCACAGCCCAGTGTAGCAGCTGCCTGCTCCGGGGTACAAGCGGTGCCGAAAGTCCGAATACGAGCCTTGACGGCTCCGGTTGCTTGATTCACAATTTACCCATGGGTATAGAAACAAAACAATTCGGCAAAACGGGTCACGAGAGCACCCGGGTCATATTCGGCGGCGCCGCCCTGGGCGCGGTGAGCCAGGATGAGGCGGACCGCACCCTGGAGGTCCTGCTCGACTACGGGATCAATCACCTGGACGTGGCGGCAAGCTACGGGGACGGGGAAGCGGAGAAACGCATGGGTCCCTGGATGGCGGAGCACCGCAAAGATTTTTTCCTGGCCACCAAGACGGGAAAACGCACCTACCAGGAAGCTCGGGATGATCTTCACGGCTCCCTCGAGCGCCTCCGGGTCCAGAGCGTGGACCTGATCCAGATGCACAACCTGACCGACCCCGATGAGTGGGAGCAGGTGATGAGCCCCGGCGGAGCCCTGGAGGCTTTGATCGAGGCGCGCGAACAGGGGCTGACCCGCTTCATCGGCGTAACCGGTCACGGCTATACGGTCGCCGAGATGCACCTGAAAAGTCTGGAGCGCTTCGACCTGGACTCGGTTCTCCTGCCCTACAACTACGTAATGATGCAGAACGAGGCGTACGCCCGCTCCTTCGAAACACTAAAGCGCCACTGTGCCGAGAAAAACGTGGCCTTGCAGACGATCAAGTCCGTCGCCCGCCGGCCCTGGCAGGGAGAACGCGTTCACAGCACCTGGTACCAGCCCCTGGATGAGGGGGATGCGATCCGCACGGCGGTAAGCTGGGTGCTGGGGGATCCGGAGGTTTTTCTGATCGCCCCCGGCGATATTCACCTCCTGCCCCAAGTGCTGGAGGCGGCCGGTGGAGCCGGATCCCGCCCCTCTGATGCCGATATGGAACGGATGTTGAGCCACCACCAAATGCAGCCGATCTTCCAGGGAACCGGCTTCATCTGGTAGAGGGGCTACCGTTCTCCGCGAGGAGCTCGGACCCGATTTGCCCGGCTGTCGGCTCAGAGCAATCGCACGGCTGCAGAACCGATCCCCCACTTCGAGTGAAATCTCACACAGCTGGCTTGATAGTGAAGTGCCAGGTTCAATTCTCCCATTACATAGAGTATAGTGGAGGCATGAAAAGAATGGGATTACCGGCAAAAAAGGGGAAGAAGGCCTATACATATGCGCAGTACCTCTCCTGGCCCGATGAGGAGCGGTGGGAGCTGATCGACGGTGTCGCGTACGACATGAGTGCGGCACCAAACCGGCGCCACCAGGAGATCGTCATGGCAATCAGCTCAGAGATTTTCCAGTTCCTGAAAGACAAGCCCGGCCGCGTGTATGCTGCTCCCTTTGATGTGCGGCTTGCGGAAGGGGAAGACAGGAAGGATGATGAGATATACAACGTTGTGCAGCCGGATATCTCGGTTTTCTGTCGAGACGAAGTTCTCGACGAGCGCGGCGGAAAGGGAGCTCCGGATCTGGTGATCGAGGTTCTTTCCCCCCGCACCTCGGTAAAAGACCAGCGGGAAAAACTCGAACTATACGAACGCTTCGGCGTGAAGGAATACTGGATCGTAGATCCGCAGAACCATATGGTCACTGTTCAGCTTGTGGACAGCGGAGAATACGACAAACCCGTTGTTTACGGTCCGCAAGATACGATAAAGTGCGCGATCCTCGAAGGATTTTCGTTGGATCTAGGCGACATTCTGGGTAGCCCTTGAACGACGAAAGGCGGGCGAGTCCAGCCACACCCCGACGCGGCCGGCAGGGGTCTGGTCACCCATCTTTTCGAGGGGCCGGTAAAACAGAACTTTGCTCCAGGGGATTCCAAACACGATTCTGCCGATACCGCCGACACACAACAACTGCCTTTCCAGGCGAAAGAGGTTTAGCAACAACTGCGGGATTTCGAAGTAGGACGTACAGCCCAATAAGCACGAGCTCGCAGATGGCAAATTGCTCATCCGCGGCATAGCATCTCAAAAACTCCTTTGCCGCTTCGTAGGAAGAGCTACTGGCATTATAGGCGTGCAGGAGGATGTTGGTATCGCAGGAGATCATGGGAGCGTATCGCCTTCACTGGCTAAAAGACGCCAATCCTCCTCCGGGCTGAAGAACTCACCGAGGTCTTCGGGGTCGGGTTTATCCCAATCTGTCCCCTTCGTCTCGGCTCCGAAGGATTGGTCTGTCCCCCCCAAAGTTCCTTGGGTTTCCAAAGAGACGTGTTTCTCGCTTGGAGCACTCGGCGTTGTAGGGAGGTACGGCTGTCACTGGTACACTGGACATCTGATGCTATTTTGACTATCATCATAGCATCATGCGAACAACCGTAAACATCGATGATCCGATCCTCAAGGAGCTAAAGGAGCTCCAAAAGAAGAGAGGGAAATCCCTCGGCCGGCTCATGTCTGACCTTCTTGCACAGGCTCTCCGAGAGCGCGGCAAACCGCGCGAGGTGCTCAAACCCACCGGCTGGATCTCCCGGCGCATGGACGCTCGCCTCGATCTGGACGACAAGGAAGCCCTTTATACCGCGCTGGAACGGCAGGCTCTGCCTGTGGAACGAGAAGACGGCAGGTGAGTTTCGCCCTCGACGTCAACATCCTTCTCTATGCTTCTGATTCGGGAAGCCCATACCACAAACGGGCTGGCTCGTTTCTGGAGCAATGCATCCGGAAGGAAGGGCTGTTCTACCTGGCGTGGCCAACCGTAATGAGCTACCTGCGAATCGCTACACATTCTGCCGTCTTCCTGCATCCCCTGACACCAAAAGAGGCGATGACCAATATCGAGTCGCTCATCAATCTGCCGCACACTCGGTTTCTGGCGGAAGAGGAGGGATTCTGGAAGATCTATAGTGGTCTCACGGATCAGACGCCCGTGCGAGGTAACCTTGTACCCGACGCCCACCTTGCAGCCATTCTGTGTCAGCACGGAGTGAAAACCCTCTATACACATGACCGGGACTTTCTGAAGTTTTCGTTCCTGGAGGTTCTCGATCCGCTTCAGGGCGATGCTTAAAGGACCTCACTTGAGGGGGTTCAAAAGACCAGCAAAACCTTCGTATGTGAAATGCTTCACATATGTAGTCGCCAGCTCACTCAACCTGTTATTAGCGTCGATTATTCGCACGACCGGTACCAGAGTGCCTCCGATCACGGGTTTTCGGGCTTAACCTCAGGATCTATCACGATCCGATCTGTCTTGCTTCAGATGGAATTGGAATTTTCCCTCCTTTGAGATAACACTATATCACTATGGAGGGAGCCATGACCAAAAGCAAAAAGAAGTTCCACACACCGGAAGAGAAGGTAGCCATCCTGAAAAAACACTTCGTGGAAGGAGTGCCCTTATCGGACATCTGCGATCACTATGGGTTGCATCCGTCGGTGTTCTATCGCTGGCAGAAGGCGTTTTTCGAGAAAGGACATCTTGCTTTTCAGTCTTCCAACAATTCTGAGACCAGCAAGCTGGAGAAAAAGGTTTCCAAGCTGGAGCAGAAGCTCACTCAGAAGAATGAGGTGCTCTCCGAGCTGATGGAAGAGCATATCAAGTTAAAAAAAAATCTTGGGGAGATCTGAGGGCCACCTGGGTGCCCCCCGATACGCGGGACAGTGTGGTGGATTTCGTGCGCTACTGGTCGGATGGCGCAGAAATGCCTACGGGTCGATTTATCCGTCGGCTGGGTATTGCTTCCAGCAAGTTTTACGACTGGAAGAGGCGGTACGGAAAGGTGAATGAACACAACGGCTGGATCCCGCGAGACTTCTGGCTCGAACAGTGGGAGAAGGAGGCCATCATCGCCTTTTATCTGTGTCATCCCACGGAGGGGTACCGGCGGTTGAGCTTCATGATGCTGGATGCCGATCTAGTGGCGGTGAGTCCCAGCTCCACCTACCGCGTCCTGAAAGCTGCCGGGCTGCTGCGGAAGTGGAACGGCAAAGCATCCAAGAAAGGAACAGGCTTCCAACAGCCCGCCCGGCCGCACGAACACTGGCATGTCGATGTCTGTTATATCAACATTTGCGGGACTTTTTACTACCTGTGCGCGGTTCTGGACGGCTACAGCCGCTATGTGGTGCACTGGGAGATCCGAGAAAGCATGAAAGAGGCCGACGTAGAGATCATTATCCAGCGAGCTCGGGAGAAGTTCCCCGGGGTGAAGCCCAGAATCATCACCGACAACGGTCCCCAGTTTATTGCCCGGGATTTCAAGGAGTTTGTCCGCATTTGCGGGATGAGCCACGTGCGCACTTCCTTCTCTCATCCTCAAAGTAACGGGAAACTGGAACGTTGGCATTTTTCATTGAAGGCCGAATGCATCCGTCCAAAGACTCCCTTGAACCTGGAGGATGGCCGGAGACTGGTTGAGCAGTTCGTCCAGCACTACAACACGGTGCGGCTTCACAGTGCCATCGGATACGTCACCCCCCTGGACAAACTGCTGGGTCGGGAGACTCTGATCTTTGCCGAGCGGGATCGAAAACTCCAGGAAGCTCGGGAACAAAGGAGGAGAAGCCGCCATGCTGCGATCGCAGAGAAGGAGCTGGTGAGCGTATGATCGCCATGATTGGCCGAAGACTACAGCTTTACCACCTACCATCCAAGAAAACTCTTTCGAGGATGGCCCACAATCCATTTTCTGGAGCCAAGTGGTACCGAAGTGCCTCCCAGATTTTCGAGCATCCGTCCTGGTCCCAGCCATCGGACTCAACGCACTCCTTTGACAGCGGAGTGCGCAAGAACTATACTGACCGCTGTCCGGGGAAACAGAGACGGGCAACGCCGGGGAGCGACCCGTTGAGGGATACCCGAACGAGGCTGCGACGGATATTCCGCCCGGGGAAGCCGACAAGCTTCCCCACCTCTTGTTTATCAGAATATCCAGAGCTGCCTCTTATGCCTCAAAAACCCCGGGGGTATGGGGGCAGAGCCCCCAACTTCATTCGCTTATTTCAAGAGCGGAAAATTCCATTTCACGCTGAACCAAGACATGGGGACAAGGTGCAGACTGAGATTTCCGAAATCGACCAGATATCGGACACGAAGATCCGCAGTGCGATGACGCTGATCAAGCAAACAATGCAGAGCAGTTCACGTTTCAAAGAGGACGTCGACGCTGCGCTAAAATCGGACGACTTGGACGAATCGCTGGATAGAAAGCTGCACACAAAAAGGAAAAAGGGAACATAACATCACAGTCGGGGAGACGCTTTCTCGCTGACTCGCGCTCGCTGCGAGGGCGCTTCCCACCTCGGCGTTATGTTGCAGCAAGAGTGGAGTTAATCGACAAGTAGTTCCCGTATGGGCCAATTTGCAGTATTATGAGATATCCTCAGCGGGCCTTTCAGGGGAGGGCATGAGTCAGAGCGAGGCCAATGCCACTATAACCGAATCACTACCTATACTACCAAGCGGAGCCAAGAGCTATCCGCAACTCCGTTTCATGGGCAGTAAGCACCGCTTGCTGCCGTGGATACACGAAGTGTTGCGGGCGCATAGCTTCCAGACAGCTCTTGATCCGTTCTCAGGTTCGGGAGCCGTCGCGTACCTCTTGAAGTCCATGGGCAAGACTGTCATGACTTCCGACTTCCTGAACTTCTGCGCAACGATAGCTCACGCCACGGTTGAGAACTCGACAACAAGGCTTTCAGAAGACGACATGCAGATATTACTGCGTCCGACTCGTGTAGGGGATCGGAGGACTTTCATCCACGATACTTTTCGTGAAATCTTTTTCACGGAAAGTGACCTGAGTTTTCTGGATAGTGTGTGGTGCAACCTCTCTAACCTGAAGACGCCATATCACCACTCTTTGGCTTTGTCGGCGTTGATCAGATCCTGCGTGAAACGGCAACCGCGGGGCGTGTTTACTGTGGCGGGGGACTCACTGCGATATGACGACGGCCGCCGGGACCTGCGCTTGTCGCTCGAAGAGCATTTCCGAGAGCAGGTCGCTGTCTATAACGCTGCCGTATTCGACAATGGCAGAGAGTGCCGTGCAATTCGGTCTGACGTTTTCGAGTTGCCTTCCGCGTATCGGGACGTAGACCTTGTGTATCTCGATCCGCCTTATGTCCCGAGATCAGACGACAACTGCTATGTCAAGCGCTATCATTTCTTGGAGGGACTCAGTACTTATTGGGAGAACCAGGAGATCCTTTTCGAGACCAAAGTCAAGAAAATACGAAAGAAGTACACTCCGTTCTCGTATAGAAAGGACGCTCTCACTGCGTTCGAGCGACTTTTCGACATGTTTGGGCGCAGCACAATTGTCCTATCCTACTCATCCAATGGGTATCCGGATCTCGACGCCCTCGTTCAGTTGCTCAAGCGTACAAAAGCCACTGTTGAAGTTTATAAACGGAACCACCGCTATCATTTTGGCACTCATAGCAAGGTAAGACGGGCTGAGGTCCTCGAGTATCTCATTGTGGGAACCGGCTGACAGATGAAGAGACACACACAGAACGCCGAGGAACTCTTGGGCAGGTTGACCGCGCTGGACACGGTTTGGAAGGATGAGCGCGCGCAACAAATCATTGACTACTTGGACCAGATTGAGGAGAAAGATCACTACAATCGTGCGGATCTGAAGCGCCTGCTGGAGGTCGACTTCGACTTGGCATTGGTCATCTTCCAATTGTTCCTCGAGCGCTCAAAGGATGAGTTCACGGCTGAACTCAAGGCGGCCCTTACAGACCTTTCAGGGACGGGCAAGAAGGCGTACTGGGATCACCCGGACCGATATGTCGCGCTTCTGGATCACCTTCTTGTGCGTGAAGCCATTGCGAAGACCGTCACTCGTGAGTACACGTGGCGGGATATCATGGTAGAGAGACTCAAGTTGGGTAGGGGTAGTGCTATCAAAGGCCAGTACCGGGGCCGAGCCTTGGAGGACTTCACGGAGTCCGTTGTCTCTGAGGTCTTCGCCG
Organism: uncultured Spirochaetaceae bacterium; assembly: GCA_964588525.1. Taxonomy (GTDB): domain Bacteria; phylum Spirochaetota; class Spirochaetia; order SZUA-6; family DRHE01; genus JAFGQJ01. Next base: position 7,025 of record CAZPQC010000014.1, on the reverse strand, counting down.
ACGCATACGATAAGCGATGTAGCTTCACCAGCAGAACCGGGCAAAGCACCGAGAAGGCCGACTTCGCGATACCTTCCAAAGAGACTCCCCATGTACTGATCGAAGTTAAGGCCTATGGAGCAACCGGGAGCAAACAAACCGATGTGCTCGGCGACATCCGCAGGATAATCGAGCAGAAACGACCGGATGTCTGGTTTCTACTGGTGACTGATGGCGTCACCTGGAAAAGCCGTGCAAGCGATTTCGCTAAGCTCGTACAGCATCAGAACGACGGGGACATCTACCGGATATACACTAAGTCCATGCGTCAAGAACTGCGCGACGATTTGGCAGCCCTTAAGCAAGAACAAGGACTATGACAGGAGCCCGGACGACGCCTATGTGATATGCCCAAATGCATGCCACGATTATGCGCAGCTGCGACAACATAACACGTATAAGAAAGCTTTCGACGTCGGAACGATCCACGACCTTCGGCCATAGAAGCCAAACAGTGTGAGCAGGAATGCGGCGAATCACCCCACCTTGAAGCGGTAGTCGGGAAGGATCATGGGAGCGGTGCGGCCGTTGTCGATCCCGGCGGCCTTCAACTCCTCGTTGTAGCGGCGCACATGCTCCAGGCTGAGCTTCCCGGCGCCGTTTCCCGTCCCGGCTCCCCCAGCCTTTTCGGCACCATTACCCACAGCCTTTCCGGCACCGCTAACCGCCTTACCCAGGTACTCCGCCACCCGCATACCGGCCCGGCGGCCGAAGACCACGATGTCCAGGAGGCTGTTGCCCATCAGGCGGTTACGGCCGTGCACCCCGCCGGTAACCTCCCCGGCGGCGAACAGGCCGGGCACCCCCGTTTCGGCCCGGGTGTCTATCCTCAAGCCCCCATTTTGATAGTGCAGCGTGGGATAGACCAGCATCGGCTCCTTGGAAACGTCGATGCCGTGGCGCTCGAACTGCCGGTACTTGGCCGGGAAGTTGCTCTTCACGAACCCCGGCCCGTGTATGATCTCCAGCATGGGCGAGTCCAGCCACACCCCGACCCGACCCGTAGGTGTCTGGATGCCCTTCTTTCGCTCGTGGCATTCCCGGATGATGGCCGAGGACTCCACGTCCCGGGTTTCCAGGGGATAGACGAACTGCTGCCCCTCCCGGTTGAGCAACTGAGCCCCGGCGCCTCGCACCTTCTCGGTGATGAGCAGGCCCACGTTCTGCTCCGGATAGATCACCCCGGTGGGGTGGAATTGGCTGGCGTCCATGAAGCGGAAGGGCACGCCAACCCGGTAGGCCAGGACGATGCCGTCCGCCGTGGCTCCGTAGTGGTTCGTTGTCGGGAAGCCCTGGATGTGCAGACGACCGAAGCCGCCGGTGGCGATGATCGTGGCACCGGCGCGGATCAGTTGGTACTGCCCGGTTTCCAGGTTCAGGACGATTCCACCGGCACAGGCCCCCTTCTCGTCCAGCAGGAGCTCGACCACGGGGGAGAACTCCATGACCCGAATGTCTTGAGGCCGGTTGCGCACCTCGTCCCGCAGCACCCGCATGATCGCCGCCCCGGTCATGTCTCCGGCGGAATGCATGCGCCGGCGGCTGGTGCCGCCACCGTGCAGGACCTTCATGGTGCCCTCCGGTTCTTTGTCGAACATCACCCCAAGGGTCTCCAGCCAGCTCAAGGATTTGGGCGCGTCGGCGGCCAGCACCTCGAGGAGCTCGGGGTCGTTGCTGAAGTGCCCGCCGCCCATGGTGTCCAGGTAGTGGCGGGGAGGCGAGTCGTGGGGCTTGTCCGCAGCCTGGATCCCCCCTTCGGCCATCATGGTGTTGGCGTCCCCGATCCGCAGCTTGGTGGCCATCAGCACATCTAAGCCCTGCTCCTGGGCGATCAGGGCGGCAGCGGAGGCGGCCCCGCCCCCGCCGACGATCAGCACGTCGGTTCGATAGTGGACCTGCTCCAGGTCGATCTGATCCGGATCTACCAGGCAGCGGGCCTCGAGAATGTCCGCCACCTCGTTCGGCACGATATCTCCCTTGTTCGGCCCCACGGACACGGACCGCTTGGTTCCTTCCATGTAATCGGGGTGATACTGGCGCAGGAATCCATCCACCTTGTCCACGGGGATGCGGGCGTGATGCTTGCCGGCCTGGAAGTCCTCCAGGCGCTTGCGCCTGGAAGCCTCCACCTTCTTGATCAGAGTCTTCATGTACTCCTGATAGGCCATCTCAGCGCTCCTTCAGTCGGACCTCAGCCGACGGTCTCCATGTCCCGCTCCGCGTAGAGTGCCATCAACTCCTGCTCGGAAGCCTTCTTCAATGTCTCGAACTCCTCGACGAACTTGCCCTGCTCGATCTCCTCCACCCGGGCTTTCAGATCCTCCGCCGGTTTGGCGATGTGCCGTGAGTACAGGCGCCGGCAGAGGATGCCGATGTAGTACTGCACGATCTCCGCGGGACAGCGGGAGGCGCACAGGCCGCACATGATGCACTCGAAGGACAGCTCCGCCGCCTTCTTGATATCCCCCCGGATGGCGGCGTTGACGTAATCCATGACCTTGATGTCCTGGGGACAGATCTTGCCGCAGCTGTTGCAGCTTACGCAGCGGGTCATCTCGGGGTAGAGCTTCATCAAAGTGCTGACGGTGGGCTCCAGCTCCTCCAGGCAGTACTCCGCCTTGTTGGCCGGATAGAAAGGGATCTGGGTGAGGTACATTCCCTCCTCCACCACGGTCTGGCAGGCCAGCCCCACCTTGATGCGGTAGTCCCCGGCGGTGCGGTACACCGTGGCGCAGGCCCCGCAGATCCCGCCGCGGCAGCCGCAGCCCCGGATGAAGCGGTAGCCGGAGTACTCGAAGGCCTTGAGGATGGTCACGGTTTCGGGCACCAGGTACTCCTTGCCCATGATGTAGATGGGGATCAGCTTGGGCACGCCCTCCTCGACCGGAACGGCGGATTCGGATGCTGCGGTTTGTACCTGCTGCGTTTGCTCCGCTTCGGTTTCCGGCTCTTTCGATTCCGTTTTTGTCTGTTTCGCCATGGTTTGTACCCTTCCTTTGTTCGAAGGACCTGCTCCCTAGATAATCTGCTCCACGAATTCCCGGATCTGGGCGTAGGTGAACACCGGACCGTCCTTGCAGACATAGAGGGGTCCGACGTTGCAGCGCCCGCAATGTCCCAGTCCGCACTTCATCTTCATCTCCAGGGTGGTGATCACCGCCTCCGGGTCGAAGCCCATCTTATCCAAGGCCGCCAGGACGTAGCGGATCATGATCGGCGGCCCGCAGGTGATCACCGTTGTGTTCTTGCGGCCCGGGTTAAGCTTCTCCAGCACCGCCGGGACGAAGCCGACCTCCCCCTTCCAGTCTGCGCTCTCGCCGCCGGGATCCACGGTCAACACGGTTTTCAGATCCTTGCGGCTCCCCCACTGCTCCAGCTCCTCCAGGTACACCAGATCAGCCACGCTGCGGGCGCCGTAGAGGATCAAAATCGAGCCGTACTTTTGGGGCTGGGCCAGAACCACCTTGATCAGGGAGCGAAGGGCCGCAAGCCCTATCCCGCCGGCCACGAAGACCAGATCCCGCCCCTCCATCTGTTCGAGGGGAAAGCTGTTGCCGTAGGGACCGCGCAGCCCCACCAGGGCACTCGGATCCAACCTGTGGATCGCTTCGGTGACCAGGCCGACCCGCTTGACGCTGCACTCCACGAAGCCCTTCTCTTCGGGAGAGGAGGCCAGGCAGAAGGTGGCCTCCCCCTCCCCCGCCACCGACAGCTCCACGAACTGCCCCGGCCGAAAGCTAAACCCTTCAGCGACCTTCTGGTCCTGGAACACGAGGCGCAGGGTCTTGACGTCCCTTGTCTCCACGCGCAGCTCCTGGAGCCGGGCGGCGTAGGGCGTGTAGATCTGGACCGGCGTCATCTTTTGGCTCCTGCGGATGTGCTCTCTGGTGTTGCCGGGGAGCCGGCAGTTGCAGCAGTGGCGATCCCGTTGACGATCTCCACGATATCGATCTTCACCGGACAGTGCCGGGTGCAGCGGCCGCAGCCCACACAGGCGTGGGTGTCGAAGCTCTCTTTGAAGTAGCTGAACTTGTGATAGACCCGCTGGCGGTAA
>CAZPQC010000014.1:0-2832 GCA_964588525.1 uncultured Spirochaetaceae bacterium | reverse complement strand
GGTGTCGAAGCTCTCTTTGAAGTAGCTGAACTTGTGATAGACCCGCTGGCGGTAACGGCTGCGCTTCTGCCTGCGGTGATCCTCCCCCGCGGCCATGCGGGTGAAGGTGTCGGAGCTGCAGGTGTCCCAGCAGCGCACTCGCAGGTAGCCCTCGTCCACGATGTCGAAGCAGTGGCAGGTCGGGCAGAGGTAGCTGCAGATGCCGCAGGTGAGGCAGGCCCGGGACACCTCCCCCCAGTAGGGGGAATCGAAACGCTCGGCCATGGTTTGCGGATCCGGTACCTCAATCGTTCGCCGGATCGCCGCTTCCGCGGACTTCCGAAGCTGCTCCAGGGCTTTCCGTTCCGCCTCCCCCGCCTCTTTCCCGCCCAGCAAGGCGAGCACGGCTTCGCCCTTCTCCGTGATCCCTTGAGCCAGAAAGCGTTCACCTTCAAGGGGAGTCAGGGCCAGATCCAGGGCTTCGGTCTCGAAGGGTCCGCCGCCCAGGGAGGTGCAGAAGCAGTGCCGGTCCGGCTGCAGGCAGTGCAGGCCCACCACCGTGGTGCTCTGGCGGGCGTACCTGTAGGACTCGTCCTCCATCTCCCCCAGAAAGACCCGGTCCAGGATAGTCAATCCTCGAGCGTCGCAGGGCCGGACGAAGAGCACCAGCCTCGGCTTTTGGTCTGGAGCAGCCCGGGGGATGATTCCGTCCGGTCTCTGTTCGTACAGTTCCTGCCGGCGGGGGAAGAAGAACTCCTTGATCGAGTTGACTGTGAAGTCAACAGACAGAGGATCCGCAGCCGGCCAGACCAGCTCAGCCAGTCCCTTCTCCGGGTCGAGCTGCCGGAAGTACAGCCTGCCCTCCACCTCCACCGGAGCGATGATTTCGCCGTCCGCCAGGCGGTTTTCAAGAAAATCGGTCAGAGTCTTTCGTTCCAGGATCCTCATTCGATGAACTCCTGCGGGTCCTCGTTTGCGAAAGCCACCAGAGGAGATTTGGCTTCCGGGTCCAGGCCGGCTCGAAAGTGAAAGCTCTCCTCAACCACCCTGGCCGCCTTGCGGTTGATGCGGCGCAGGGGGATGCCAACGGGGCAGGCTCGCTCGCACTCCCCGCAGTCGACGCAGCGACCGGCCAGATGGTAGGCCCGGATCAGGTGGAAGCTCCGGTTCGAGGCCACGGCTGCGGCCGGGGATACCCAGCGGGGATCATGCTGATCGAACACGCACTCCTTGCAGTAGCAGAGGGGACAGACATTGCGGCAGGCGTAGCAGCGCAGGCAGCGCGCGAAGTACCCGTCCCACAGCTCTCTTCGCTCCGCGGGGTTCAGGACGTCGATCTCTTCGACGTCGCAATACGTGGAGTCTTGATTTTCCGGATCGGACAGAGGCCCGCCTGATTGTTTGCCCGTGGATTCGCCGCCGGGCCGTTGAACGGGCTCCCCGACCACCAGATCGCAGAGCTCCCCCCGGGGATTGTACACATCCGGCGGGCAGCCCTCACACTTGGCCAGCAATCTGCCCGTCTCATCAGCAACGCCCGGGCAGGTCAGAGCGATCACGGTCAGCCGCTCCCGCTGCACCTGGTTCTCGGACTGGAGCACCACGAGGGATTTGAGATCGCAGCCCTTGACCACTATCGCCACCTTGCCCGCGGCGGGCCGGGCGTTCCCCGCTTTGTCGGCGTCTTTGGCCCGGGTCTCCGCCTTCCCGGCCTTCGATTTCTCCTTCCGCTCCAAAGACCCGACCACCTCCGGGTCGGTCAGATAGCACACCAGGTTGTAGGTACAGTGCTGATTCCACTCCAGGGCTTGAGCCTCTTCGACCCGGCTCACAAACAGGGGCACCACATCCCCCCCGGAGGAACGGCCGTAACCGATCACCAGATCAACCGCCTTTTGGGCGAGCAGGTCGGCCGCTGTTTTCCGCAGTGCCGCCTTCTGCCGTTCCGAGGCCTTCTGTCGATCCGCGACCTTCTGCCGTTCCGAGGCAGCCTTCTGCGCGATTGCCTCGGCCTTCCGCAGGGCGCTGTCCTTCACCACACCGGCACCCCCGCTTTTACCTCAGCTTCGGCAGCCCGTACGTCCTCCACCAGGCTGCGGACCGTATCGGCCCACTTCTTTCCCTCCGAGGCGGAGACCCAGGACATGTGGAAGCGCCGTTCGTCGATTCCGAAATAGGCGAGCAGGGAACGCAGAATGAGCATGCGCCGGCGGGCGTAGAGGTTGCCCTCCTGGTAGTGGCAGTCGCCGGGATGACAGCCGGAAACCAGCACCCCGTCGGCTCCCTCCTGGAAGCATTTGAGGACCAGCAGAGGATTGATGCGCCCAGAGCAGGGAACGCGGATGATGCGGATCTCCTCCGGGTACTGCATCCGGCTCACTCCGGCCAGATCGGCGCCGGCGTAGGAGCACCAGTTGCAGAGGAAGCCCACGATCTTGAGCTTTTTCACCTTGGTGTTGTCCTCCCCGGGCTTCGCCACGGCCCCTGCAGCCTGGCGGACACTCTCGGCTTTCCCGCTCATCGCACCAGCAGCTCCTCGAATTCCCGGATAATCTGCCGGTTGCTGAATCCACTGACGTCTATGGCCCCGCTGAAGCAGGTAGCGGCGCAGGATCCGCAGCCCTTGCAGAGCAGGGCGTTCACCACGGCCGTTTCCCTGTCGGGATCCACCTCGATCGCCCCGTAGGGGCAGACCTCCACGCACAGGCCGCAGCCGGTGCAGCGCTGCTCCGAAACTTGGGCCGTGGCCGCCTCGGCGCTTATGCGCCGCCGGCTGAGCACGGTCAGGGCTCTGCCGGCCGCGGCCAGGGCCTGGGCCACCGACTCCCGGGCATACTTGGGACCGTGGGCCAG
>CAZPQC010000013.1:0-46575 GCA_964588525.1 uncultured Spirochaetaceae bacterium | reverse complement strand
CTGGAAACCACGACACAGGAACGCAGGATGAAGCGCTTCTCGTGGGGGGTCTCCAGCACATCGGCAACGATGTAGGGAAGATCATCCCGGGTGATCGTCTCTTTTCGGTCACCGATCTCCACGATCCTCTTCAGGACGAGCTTTTTCTGCTCCGCGGTCAATTCGATGCCGAGCTCTTTGAGGTTGTAGTCCAGATTGCTCTTCCCGCTCATCTTCCCCAGGGCGTACTGTCGCCGGCGATTGAAGCGGGAGGGCACCAGACGGCTTTCATACAGGTTCGCCTTGCTGTCTCCGTCTGCGTGAATCCCCGCAGTCTGGGTGAAGACATTCAAACCCGTGATCGGCTTGGTGACCGCCTGACGTCTTCCGGAGAAGACCTCTACCGTTTCGGCGATGCTGATCAGCTTCTTCTCATTCACATTCGTCCTCAAACCCAGAAAGTCGTGGAGCGCCACCACCGCTTCATCCAGCGACGCGTTGCCGGCCCGTTCCCCAAGACCATTCACGGTACAGTGGATCCCCTTGGCGCCGGCCTGCACCGCGGCCAGGGTATTGGCCGTGGCCACGCCGTAGTCGTTGTGGCCGTGGAAGTCAAAATGGACGGAAGGATAGCGGGACACCAGATCGCCGACCATTTCGTTAACCTGGCCCGGGTGCAGCACACCGATGGTGTCGGCCAGCATGAAGCGCCGGACCGGGCTAGCGACCAGGTGGTCGAGCAGCTGGTACATGTACTCCCGGGAGTTGAGCATCCCGTTGGACCAATCCTCGAAGTAGACGTTGCATTGGATTCCTTTCCCGTGGGCGTACTCCACGGTGCGCCGGATCTCCTCGATGTGCTGCTCCGGTGTTTTGCGCAGCTGCTTTTCCAGGTGAAGGAGGGAGCCCTTGGTCAGCAGGTTCATCACCCTGGCCCCGCTATCGAGGATCCACTCCGCCGAATGGGTGTGGTCCACGAAACCGAGCACTTCGACCTTGTGCCCGTGACCGTGGCGGCGGGCCCAGCTCATCACCTCCGCCACCGCCCTCTGCTCTCCGGTGCTGACCCGGGCGCTGGCGATCTCTATCCTGTCTACCCGCACCTCCTCCAGCAGCAGCTGGGCGAGGGTGAGTTTTTCCTCAGGCGTGTAGCTGCCATCCTGCATCTGTTCGCCGTCTCGTAGGGTGGTATCCATCACCTCGATGGGGGCGGGCCGCGGAGCTTTTGCTGCGGGGCGCCGTTTCTTCTTCTTTACTTCGGTCATGCCATTGCCCTCCGTTCTTCTCACTTTTACCGGCGTTCCTCAGATCGCCGGCAGCAATGCACCCAAAAAACAAAAAAGCCGTGAGGTTTTTTAGTACCCCACGGCCTGTTGTCCGCTCGAGGCTGCCTATCCGGCAGCCGGCGTCCAGCCCGTGGGATCGCGAATAATGATGATTACACCGAGGAGGAACATGAGAATCGAGATGATCGCGCTGAAACCCGGAGCTGCCACGCTATTCCAACCTTTTTACTAGTGTCGGTTTTATTGGGGAGCAATGTAGCCAGGAAAGCACCTAATTGTCAAGTGCGAAAATCGCTGAAAAATCGTCGTTTACGGCTCTGCGAACAGGGAATACTGTTGTCCTAGCTTCGATTCATTACTTTCTGAAGAATTCGATTTTTGCTATTCGTTATATGCCTGCCCAGCGCTTCTTTGGCCCGGGATATATCCCTGACGGACAGCGCGTCAATAAGCTCGAGATGCTCACCGTAGGTGCTCTTCTGCACCTGCATGTCCCGAAAACCGAGCTCCCGGAACGTTTGCATAAGGTGAAACAGCTGATTGAGCATATTGATGAGTCTTCGCCTGCGGCTCGATTCTATGATGTATCCATGGAGCTTTGCGTCCAGCTCGGCGTGCTTTTTGGCGTCATCGAGGTCTTTTATCGCTTCGATCGACTCCCGAAGCTCTACCAATCCGCTGATGCTCATCGAGGAGGCGGCGAAATCAAGGGCAAGGACCTCCAAAACCCTTCGAATCTCATATAGATCTTCCAAATCGTCCACGGTGAATCCGTAGACCCGGGCTCCCCGATTGGGAAGTATCTCGATAAGGCCATCCTGCTGCAGCAGGCGGAGCGTTTCCCGAATCGGAGTTCGACTGACCTTGAACTCCTCGGCCAGTTCGTCTTCTTTCAGCCGGGTGTTTGCTGGATATACGCCGTGAATGATGCGGTCGAATAACGTGGTGTATGTATCGTTCAGCGATTCTCTCGTTTTCATCGACCAAATTTCATACACACTATAACCGATTATGGCTGCATTGTCAAACTAATTATATTATAGTATACAATAATATTTTTTAAACTTGACAAAATACCGTTTTTAGTTCAGTATTATATACAATTTGATTTCGAATGCCAATCAATTCTTGTGAAAATATCTTGATTGCATTCATATTGGCAGTGTGTTGGAAGGAACCATGAATCGAGGTCTTGAACATGTGGGGTTGAGCGTAGCGAATCTTGATCGTTCCGTGGAGTTCTACCGTGACGTACTCGGATTCAAAGTCGAACGAATTCTGGAACCTGCTCCGGAACTCCCGCTGGGCGATGTAGTGGGTATGCCCGGTTGCCGGGCCAGAATTGCGCATCTCCAATCAGCCAAAGGTATGCTCGAGCTGTTCGAATACAGGGAGCCGAGGGGAAAAGAAATCCCGAAGGACCACAAACAGGCGGACAATGGCTTCATCCACATCGGTTTCACTTCGAGCGATGCCCGGGCGGAGTACCGGGAGCTGCAGAGCAAAGGGGTGCGTTTTCTCAGCAAACCCGTTGAGTTTCGTCCGGGTGTCTGGATTTTCTACTTTTTCGGCCCCGACGGTGAAGTCTGCGAAATGAGGCAGACCTGACGGGGGTACCACGGCATTCTCCGGTCCCTCCGGAACAGATAGGAAAAACGAGTGCAAGGTTTCTACAATCGACTATTACGCGTCGATCTGTCGACCGGATCGTCAAAATATGAACAGATCCCCGATACAGTCTTTGAACGATCTTTGGGAGGCAAGGGGCTCGGTTCCCACTACCTGCTCGAAGAAAATCCAAGGGGAGTTCACCCTCTGGACCCGCAGAACCGCTTCATCATCGCCGTGGGACCGGTCACCGGTACCAGGATGTGGAGCCAGTCCCGCTTCGCCGTGTTCACCAAGAGCCCGGCCACCGGCGGGTACGGAGAATCCTACTGCGGCGGTTCCCTGGCGCCAAAAATCAAAGCCTGCGGGGTCGATGCCATTGTCCTGGAAGGAGCCTGCCGGTCCCTCAGCACCCTGCTGATTACCGCTGAGGGAGTTCAATTCCACGACGCGGCGGAGCTTGCGGAGCGGGAGACTTTTGACGCTGAAAGCCATATTCTGGAAAACTCTCCTAAAGGGGCCGGAGCCATGGTCATCGGTCCGGCCGGGGAACACGGAGTCGTCTTCGCCTGTATCAAGTCCGACCGCTGGCGGAGTCTGGGACGGGGCGGCATGGGTGCGGTCCTGGGCTCGAAAAAGCTCAAAGGAATCGCCTTTGCCGGCGATCGAAAGGCGGAGATCGCCGACGAGGATCTTGTCAGGGAGGTGATTCGCAACATCTCGAAAAAGGGAAAGGGATCCCCCATTACCGATGTCTACCAGGATTACGGCACCATCAGTCAGGTCAAGGTGACCAACTCTCAGAACTGCTTTCCCACCCGCTACTGGCAGTCGGGACACTTCGAACACTGGCAAAACCTGTCGGCGGACTATATGCACGAGCACTTCGAGGTGAAACGCCACGGTTGCCCGAACTGTTTCCTCCAGTGCACGAAAAAGGCCGTGGTGCGGGAGGGACGGCACAAGGATCTCGAGATCGAAGGACCGGAATACGAAACCGTGTACGCGATCGGCGGGCTCAACTGTATAGAGAGCCTGGAAGAGGTTGCCTATTTGAACGATATCTGCGACCGGCTCGGCCTGGACACGATGAGCGCCGGGAACATGGCCGGCTTTGTCACCGAAGCCTACAAGAGAGGCAAGATCGACTTCCCAATCGACTACAATCAACCGGATCGGGTCGCCGAGCTGCTGCAGCTGATCGGTCACGGCGAAGGCGTCGGAAAACTGCTCGGGCCGGGCATCAAACAGGTGGCAGCCGACTTGGGCTTGGAGGAGCTGGCTGTTCACGTAAAGGGCCTGGAACCGGCCGGTTTCGATCCCCGGGTGCTGAAGGGCATGGGCCTGTCCTACGCCACGGCAGCACGGGGGGCCTGCCACCTGCGGGGAACGTTCTACAAGGCGGAGCTTTCCGGGGAAATCCCCAAAGAGCAGATCAAGGGCAAGGCGGAGCTGCAGATCGATTACGAAGACCGGGCCGCCATCTTCGATACCCTCATCCTCTGTCGCTTTTTCCGCGACTTCATCAAGTGGGATGAGCTAACCGAACTGATCGCCGGAACCACCGGCATGCGCCTCAGCAAAGCGGAGCTGCAGTTGATGGCGAATCGGATCACCGAGCGAACGCGCCGGTACAACCTGCGGGAAGGCATCGATTCCTCCTATGACACCCTTCCTCCGTATCTGCTCGCAAAGCCCAATAAGGAGGGAGCCTCGATCAGCAGGGAGGATCTCACTACGTTGTTGGAGCAATACAATCAAATCCGAAGGGACCGGTATGAACAGGCAGAAACTGCAAGCTGAGTTCGACTGGCAGCGGTGGAAATCGAGTGCAGAGGATGTGAAGAAGCTTCCACCGCTTCTGGGCGCACGCATGCTATTCGACATCCTGTTGATCAACAAATTCGAGCATGAGCTGCTGCGGTTGAAAAACCATGAGTGCGTCTGGGGCCCGGTTCACTCCAGCGTCGGTCAGGAAGCGGTAGCAGCGGCAACTATGGCCGCTATCCGCAAGGAAGACAAGATCACCGGCAGCCACAGGGCCCACCACCAGTTCCTGAGCAAAGCGCTGAACTACGTGCTGAATCCGAAGTGGAATCCTGCGGAGGAAGAGCTGCCGCCCGAAGGTTTGGAAGTCGTGCAGAAGACCCTGGCCGAGATCATGGGCCTTGCCCCGGGCTACTGCGGCGGGCGGGGAGGCTCGATGCATCTGCGCTACCCGGAGGCCGGCGTGCTGGGAACCAACGCGATCGTGGCCGGCGGAATTCCTCTAGCCACCGGGGCGGCCTATGCGGAGAAGTACGGAAAGACGGGTAATATTGTCGTTTGTTTTTTCGGTGACGGGGCTGTGAATCAAGGGGCGTTTCATGAAGCCCTCAACATGGCCGGGTTGTGGAAGCTTCCCATCCTCTACTTCATCGAAAACAACGAGTACGCCGTGGGCACCCGCTGCACCGATGCCTGCGCCATAGCCGACCTCTCCCTGCGCGGCGTCTCCTACAACATGAAGGGCCGGATCGTGGACGGAGCGGACGTGGTCGCCATCTACGAAGCCTCCAGGGATGCCGCCGAGCGGATCCGAAAGGGCGACGGTCCGTACATCATCGAGGCCAAATGCTACCGCCACTATCACCACGCCGGAGATCAGCCGGGCAGCGCCTACGGCTACCGCGACAAGGAAGAGGAGGCCGTCTGGCTGGAGAAAGATCCGGTGAAGAACTTTCCTGCTACGCTGGTGCAGAACGGCATTCTCAAAGACGAAGAGGTTGATCGAATCCAGAATTTCGCCGATATGGCCGTACACAAGGCCCTGGAGTTCTGTACCGTCGGGGACGATCACTGTCAGGTGAGAGAGGATCTGTGGCCGGATCCCGGCACCGCAGGTTCCGGAATGCGAAGCGACGGCAAAGAACTGGAAGGACTTCGCTACAGCGAACGCGAGGACTTTCAAGAGTTCCAGGAGATGAAATACTCCGATGCCATCTCTGCGGTAACCGGCCGTTGGATGGAGAAAGACGACAAAGTGGTCGTGTTCGGTGAGGAGATTGCAAATTTCGGCGGTGGGGCCTACGGTGCGACCAAGGGACTTCCCAGCCGTTACCCGGATCGGATCATCAACACCCCGATATCGGAAGCCGGATTTGTCGGCATAACCTGCGGGGCGGCCATGTCGGGGATGCGCCCGGTCGTGGAAATCATGTTTCCCGACTTTGCCCTGGTGGCGGCGGACCAGGCCTTCAACCAGATCGCCAAGGCCCGGCACATGTACGGCGGAACCACCGATCTGCCCCTCGTGGCCCGCACCCGTATCGCTTCGGGCTGCGGGTACGGCGGCCAGCACTCCATGGATCCGATCGGGTTGTTTGCATTGTTTGCCGGATGGAGAATCGCGGCCCCGAGCAATGCCTTCGACTACATCGGGTTGTTCAACACGGCGATGCAGTCTTTAGACCCGGTTGTTTTTTTAGAGCACCATTCCCTGTACACCAAGAGATTCCCTGTTCCCAAGGACGATCTGGATTACTACATCCCCTTCGGCAAAGCCCGGGTCACGACCGAGGGAGAGGATCTCACCGTCCTGACTTACTCTTCAATGACCGGGCGGGTCGAGGCCCTGGTCGAAAAGCTGGACACGCGGGGGGTCTCGGCGGAGATCATCGATCTGCGCACCGTAGACCTGATCAGCCTGGATTATGATACGATCGGCGCTTCCTTGAAAAAAACCGGAGCGATTGCGGTGGTCGAGGAAGCGGCCGGGGGCCAGGCAATCGGAGAGCGGATCGCCGCCGAGGTGACCCGGCGCTTCTTCGACGAGCTCGACGGGCCGCCCGGAATCCTCACCTCGAAGAACGTGCCCAACTCCGTATCCCGTATCCTCGAAGCCGCGGCCATGCTCAGTGACGAAGAGATCGTTCAGGGTCTGGTCCGGATCGGCAAGCGCAACTGGTACTAGCTCGAAATCGCTTCCCCCAGCGGCAGGATTCGATGCAGCCTGCGCAGGATCCCCAGGACCCGCCCTTCGACCTCCCGCAAGTCCTGGGCGCTGGGTCGATCGGTGATGATGCCGAAGCGGCCCTTGGTGTTGTAGGCCTCCTCGGCTTCCGGGAATACACCGGGTACGGCGATGTCCTCCACCACCCGGATGCCCTCGTGCTCGAAGAACTGACCTATATAGGTGAGCATGGGCACCGCCTCGTTGCAGCCGGTGTGTCCGCCGCCGTAGGTGCAGTAGGGAATGGCCGCGATCCCCGGTATCTCCGGAGCCGAAGCCAGGATTTCCACACCCCGTTTCCTGTGCTTCTCGAGAAAGGCGATGACCGGCTTGGGCGGCAGATTGTGATACACCGGGGCGCCCAGGAAGACCAGGTTGTAGTCCAGGTACTCCACCTGCAGATCCTTGGTCATACGCAAGATCGAATCGTCGATACCGGCTTTCACCAGGGTGTCGTGGATACGCCGGGCCACCTTCTCCGTGTTTCCGTTCTTGGTCCAGTACAGGGTCAAGGATTTTTTTTCAACCATTATACCGCTCCCGGATATTACTCCCGCTCGCCGAGGAGGATCTTCAGCTGCTTGATGTCCGAGACCAGCGTTCCCCGCTCGAGGTTCTGGAAGCGCTTGGGAAGCATCTCCCGGCTGGTGCACTCCAGGACGGCTACCAGGTTCTGAAGCTCGATCTCATGGGGGTAACTGGGGGGGTTAAAATCCCGGATAGTCTCCTCCAGGTCGTCGGCAGTGATGATCACATGGTTGTTCATGGCCGCCAGCAGCTTGCCCCGGATGAGGATCGACTCCAGATCCGCCCCGGAAAAGTCGAACTTGTACTTGCGGAACAGGTCGCTGATGTTCACTTTCTGGACCTTGAGCTTGAGCTTGCGGATCAGGGTCTGGAACAGGGCCTCCTTCTCCTCGATAGTCTCCGGGTAGAACAACGCCAGGTGCTCCTCCGCCCTGCCCTGCCGCTTGAGGTCGATGGGCAGCAGGTCCGGACGGCAGGTGATGAGAAACCAGATGATCTTGCCCCGGTACTCGGTGTTGCCCATGAAGGAGGCGATCTGGGCAAAGATCCGGTTCGAGGTGCCCGAGTCCCCCTCCTGGTTGCGGTCGCCCAGGAAGGCGTCCGCCTCGTCGATCATCACCCCCACCGGGGCCATGGCGGTGAGTATGTTGAGCACCTTCTCCAGATTCGACTCGGTCACCCCCTGCCACTTGGAGCGGAAGTTGCGGAACTTGACGATGGGGATGCCGATCTCCCCGGCAAAGGCGGTGACCATGAAGCTCTTGCCCGTACCCACGGGTCCGGCCACCAGATAGCCCATGGGCAGGATGTCCAGGCGGCCCATCTTGATGGCCTTGGCCGCGCTCTTGAAGCGCTTCTTCACGTAATCGTGCCCGGAGACCATGGTCAGGTCGAACTCCGCCTCGATAAACTCCAACAGGCCGCTGGCCTCTGTCTCGATCATCTCCTTCTTCTTCCGGCGCAGGTACTCCAGGGTGATCTCCTTGTCTTCCTGGTAGCTCTCCGCGGCCAGCTGGTAGATGTTGACCAGATTCAGCCCGCTGCAGATCTGGGACACCTTCTTCGGGTTCAGACGCCGCTCCAGCAGGAGCTTGTCCTGCTGTTCCAGGAAAATCAGGAAACGTTCCCGCACCGTTTCGTCGGGAAGGGGGATGTTTACCTTGATCGTGCTGGGCGAACGGACCAGCTTGGCGTTCAGGTCCGCCAGGTTTTCGGTGAGCAGAAGGACGGAGATATCCCCTTCCGTATAGATCGGGTCATTGGCCCAGCGGTTCAACGTCACCAGGCAGTAGCGGTCCTCGTCGGTGTAGCGGGAGATGTCCGTGTTGGGCACGATGGTCTCGGAGTAGTCGATGATCAGCACGATACGCCGCTTGTTCGAGATGTTCTGGTAGAAGTAGCGCTCCAGACAGGGGAAGGCGTCCATCGGGTCCCGGGAAAGGGCCTGCTCCCGTGTGTCCCCGTTCGCGCCGCTCAAGGCGGCCAGGTAATCCCGGCGCATCTCCGGTGTGCAGAAGTTGACTCCGGAGGAACGGTCGTAGAACACGATGATGTCCCGGTTTCCGAACAGCACTTCGCCGATGTAGTCCTGGATGCGAACGAAGTTGAACTCGTTGTCCTTCATCTTGTGGGGCAAAAAATCCCGGATGTTGCCGTGGACTATATACAGATTGGCGGTCTTGGAGCAGTACTTATAGGCCAGCTCCTGCGCCCAATTAGGCAGAATGCGGATAAAAGGCAGACTTTTAAGGATAAGCTGTTCGGCCATATCCCCTCCCAGTGTATGACCCACCAAGTATAGGTCACCGGCAGCGGCGGCGTCAAGGCCGTTTCGCGATCAGATCATCTTCTTCTTTTTGGCTTCGGCGAACAGCAGGCTGTTCCAGTAGTTGTTGCTCAGGTACTGCCAGCGTTCGGTGGAGTCGTCGATCCGGCTGGCCCGCTGCTGCAGCAGTTTCAGGGATTTGCTCAAGACGGTGAGGCTGTCGTCCAGCTCGGTTTTGCGTACATCGGGAAGCGTGCAGGCGTAGAAGTAGGTATAGAGGCTCTGATAGGGATCAGAGGGGGGAATGCGGCCGCCCCGGGTAATCATCTGCAGCTGCTCGATACCCCGCTCGCTGCTGCCCTCCAGGCCCCAGAGATAGGCCTGAAAGGACTGTAGGATTCGCCGCACCAGGGCATTTTCTCTCAGCAATTCGAAACAGCGTCCCTCCACATCCCTGAATCCGTCTACCCAGCGTACGCGCTCGCCGGGGAATATTTCTTGGGTTGACCCCTGCCCCAAAGTGATAGCCCGGTCGCAGTGTTCCAGGGCCTTGCCGTAGTTCCGCATGAAGAAAGAACACTCGGAGAGGAAATACGACTTCTCCCAATGATCTTCTTCCTTCCCCAGGATCCCCTCCGCGGTCTCCAGCTTTCCGTCGTAGGCAAAGCTGCGGGCCAACCATCTCTGCAGGACATTCCGGGCCGACGGCTGCTCGTACAACGTCTCCACTGCCAGAGCCTGCTGAAAGCCCAGCTGGGCTCGGTCGTAAAAACCGAGCTCAAATGAGACGCGGGCGGCCAGGAACAGCAGGAACAGCTCCCATTCCCGTCGTTTGAGCGATCGACTAATCCTCAAGGAGGTCTGCGTCTCAACCGCCGCCCGAGAGAGATTCCCGTGCACGAACAGGGCGACTGCCCGCAAACCGTGGGACACGACATTGTCCAGGCCTTCGCGATCCCCCTTCGCGGTATCGGCCATGGCGAAGTATTCGAGAGCCTCGTCGAACTTTCCCTCGGCCAGGAGCACGGAAGCCAGGCCGATCGCCGACTCCCGTTCCCCATCGGCATGGTCGGCGTTTTGAAACTGGATCATCCCTTTCTTTACCCACTGAAGGGCCATGCTGGTCTCTCCTCTCACCAGCAGATAACGGCTCATCTGCAGAAACAACGTTCCCTTGGCCGGATGAACTTCGAAATCGTCACCGAACTCCATGCACTTCAGATAGGTACCTTCCGCCTCCTTGAGGTTGCCCCGGAGCAGCAGATAGCGCAGCCGGGAAGCGATCAGAAGGCGATCCAGATTTTTTTTCACCTCCGCGCCGCCAAAACGAAAATGCTTGGGATCCAAAAAGATACGTACACCATTGAAATCCAGCTCGTCCAGTTTCTGCTTGAGGAGTTGGAACAAGACCTCAAAGCCCTCGGGGACGCGGCGCGCCTTGGAAAGAAGAAAAAACAGCAAAACCAGGTGGGGATATCTGCCCCCCCGCCAGCGCTCCAGCAGATGATCGATAAAGGCGGATTCCAGATCCGGTTCCTTTTCCAGAACGGTCCGCCTCAACCTCTTTCGGAAGGAGGGAAACAAAGCGACCGCATGGTTTTCGATGAAAATCAGCCCTTGAGCTTCCAAATCCCGCAAGAGGTTCAAAGCGTCTTCCCGGGCCATTCCCTGATCGTACAGAAAGTCGATCAGTCCCCACAGATCGAGAAGCCCCGCCTGGAGGTAGACGATGAACAGCAGACGCTTCAGGGCAAAGGACAGGGAAGCGATCAACTGCCAGGTGAGGGACAGGCTGCGGGCGGGCAGCACCTTCTCCAGGGGTTTTCCCTCCTGCCAGTGAAAGGTATCCTTGTCCTTCTTCAGAAATCCCTGGCGCTCCAAGAATCGCAGACAGTGATAGAATCCTATCATCTTGCCCCGTACGTATTTGCGCAAGCTGTACAAGACATCGTCGGGCAGTTTGCAGCCTCTGTACAACCCGTGAGCAATTCTGGCCATCTCGTTTCTGCTCAACGGGCGCATGGCTACGATCTTAAGCACTCGTCCACCCAGGTCAATAGGGAGTTTTTGCGTTTTCGAGGTAAACACCGGAATGAAGGACTGGATCTGGTAGAAGTCTTTCAGCAACCCGGTGAGCATCTCCAGGCTTTGGGGATGATAGGTATCGATGTCTTCACAGAACAGCACGGCGGGCAGGAAGTTTTCCTCCAACATACGGAAATAGGCCGTCAGATAGAGGTGGAAGGCGAGATAGAAGTCCCGGTGGAGATGATCCGGGCACACCGACCCGACGGATTCACCCACCGGCCCCTCCTCGGTCTGCTCGGTTTTGCCCCTGCGCCGGAGGGAAGTTGGTACTCCCTTCGGCCACCTGTAGAAAACACCCTGGCCATTTCGTACGGAAGGTTTCATCGACCAGAGCAGCCGTTTGAGATCCTCCCATACCTGCTGCTCCCAGGTTGTCAAATATTGAGCGGCCGCTTTGAGAAAAAAGGGATCAATGCTGTTGATAAACGGGTGAAAGGTCGAACGGCGTTTGAACAGCGTATGCAGGCGTGGCGCACGAGGAATCGCCAAATCCCGGAACAACAGCTCCTGCACCGCATCCAGCAATAAACGCAGATCCTTGTTTACCGGCCCATGAATAACGATGCCGCGATTCTGGGTTCTCGCCTTGTGCTGCGTATTGATCTTGCGCACCACCTCCCGGGCCAGCCGGGTTCGTTTCCAGGACTCCTGGCCTCTACGTGAACCCGGAACCGCGCCTATATCTCTCTTGGTTATCTTACAAATCCCATCGATTCTCTCCGCGTGTACTAGATCGGCGAACGAGGACAGGCAGTCTGCTTCGATCAGTATCTGCTGATCCTCTTCGATGGGAAGAAGGGTCTTCGATAAAAGTTTGAGGATATTCTCCGGGTTGCTCTCGATCCCCCGGCCGATGAGGAGGTTGAAACCGAACAGCTCTTTCTCGCGAGATTGGAGAACCTCGGAAACACGAAAAACGAACTCCAGGGTGCGCCGCGGATCCAGGCCGAACTCCTGACCAAAGCGATACAGCAGCGCCCCATCCCGTTCGGCCACTCTCTTGTAGCCGTACAGGGCTTCCAGGGCGGAAAGTTCGGTCTGGATTGCAGCTGCGAGTTCTTGGTCAACCGTCCGGATTTGTATATAATAATCGATCGAAACCAACAGATACAGCATTGACGGTATTTAACACCACATCACGGGTTTTTCAAAGGGCAAAAGTCAGCGCATGAGCAACTATTTCGACTTCCGGAGCAGGCAGAGCGATCAGGTTACCGTGAATATTCATCCAGAAGCCGAGTTTCGCGAAGTTCTTCAAATTCTGGAATCGATTCACTTTCCCGATTTTGTCGCCAACGCGGAGAACATCAAGTACGCCGTACTCGAGCTGATCAGCAACTCCCTGCGGGCCCACAGGGAAAATAAGGTCGACAAACAGGTGATCGCCGTGTTCCGAGCCGCAGAAACGAAAATCGAGATCGAGGTGAAGGATTTCGGCGGCGGCTTCGATCCGGCACGCCTTCCCTATTCGCTGGATGCACCGGCGGAGACGATCGATCAGACCTCGGATGCCTTCGAGGAGTATCAGGAGAAACACAAGTACCTTCGCTTCGGCATGGGGCTGCTGATCACGAAAAAGACCTTTCCCTTTTTCCAGGTGATCTTCTTCGGTGAAGAGGAACAGCCGGTCCAATGGGGTGAGAGTGCGGTGATCGGCACGGTAATCCGGGTTTCAACGAACGGGTAGCATGATGGGAGAGGATCAGCGCAAGAATCCGAGAAACAAAACCTACGCCAAGGTACTCCTGGCGGGCAGCGGTACCCTGGGATACCTCAGGGATCTCAGCAGGGAGGGATGTCAACTCGCCTTGATAGGAAATCCCTCGTTGGAGAAAGGGGCGGTTGTGAGCGTAGAGGTTCTTCCCGCCGAGGAGATGAACATCCCGCGCTTTTCGATGGACGTGCAGATCATGTGGACTCGAAACGATCCCGTGTACTACCTTGCCGGGGGACTCATCAGCTCGACGCAAAATCAGGGAAGGCTCGAAGAGCTGTTCAAGTATTACGCTTGAGGGACCCCGTTACCAGTGATCGAAGGCGGCGATCCTCTTCAATGTTTTCCGCGGAGTCGCTTCCGGGAGCTTTTCCGGATACCCGAGCAGGATGAGAAGCACCACCCTCATGGAATAGGGGACGGTTATCAGATCACGAACCATCTGTTCGTCGTAGGTGCTCAGCACGCAGGTCCCCAGCCCCTCGGCCACGGCTTGAAGCACCATGAAGGCGGCGGCAAAGGCCAGGTCGATCGGGTAAGACAGCTGGCCGTTGGGCATGATGTATTCGACATTTGTCGTGCACAACGCTATGATCGCCGGCGCCTGACCCACCTTTTCATCCCCGAAGGCCGCTTCTTTTACTTTCTCCCGCAGCTGTTCTTTCTGCAGAACGACGAAGCGCCATTCCTGGCGGTTCTTGGCCGACGGAGCCAGGCGGCCCGCTTCCAGCACCCGTTCGAGCTTGTCTTTTTCAATCGGCTTGGATTTGAATTCTTTGATACTTCTGCGGTTGAGGATCTCTTCTAAAATTGACATGGCGACACTACAATGATAAAAGATCGATATCCATATTGCAATGCATTTTTCCCCCGGATATTATGATGAGGAGTCGAAAATCCCGCAATTTAAGCAAGATTTTCGAGCGGAAGATGACATCGCTCTCTTCATCCACGTTGAAATCGAAGATTGCGATATGCTAGATTACAGTTATGTCCAGATTCATCGCCTGCCTTCTCTTCTTGACTGGCACTTTAGCGCTGTTCAGTCAATCCGATCTCCCGCCGGACAGCCGGGCGGTTTTGGATGACTACGACACGATCCGCTCCATGCATCCTCGTCTGGAAGGCTCGGCCGGTGAGAGGCAGCTGCTTCGTTTCATCGAGCAGCGACTCGAGCTCTTGAGGGTTCCCTACTCGCGGCTGGATTTCAGCGAATCCGACAAGAATCACTCGTTTTCATCCTGCCTGGTAGCCGATGTTCGGGGGCAGCGGGAAGACACCCTGATCCTGGCGGTCCCGATCAACCATCCACCCGAGACTCCGGTCGAGCTCGACGGTTCGATCAACGTCGCCCTGGCCCTGAGCATTATCGAGCATATCAGCCGAAAAACACCACCGATCTCCGTGAAGATCCTGTTTCTCGGCGCTGAGTACGGGCAGACAGCGGAGTATCCAATGGGCAGCCGCCTGTTCCTGCGGGATTTCTTTCCGGATTACCGGGTCATGTGCCTGTACCTCAATTTCCAACGCATCCCTTCCCGGTTGCACCTCCGCGGGGGAGCACGGGGAATCGAAGCACCCTATTGGCTTCTGAACCGCGCGACCGACGCACTGGAGGAAACCGACCTCTTCTTCCTGATCAGGGGAAATGAGAACCAGATCTTTCGCATCGGCCTGACCTCGGAACGAACGATGATTGAACCTTTTCTGGACGCCGATTACCCCGCCGTGAGCTTCGAGGGAGAGTATGCCGCCCTGGATCCCCTGCAGCAGGAAAATTGGATCTTTTCCTTCAGTCTCTTCATGACCGAGTTCCTGCGTGCCTTTGCCGGCGGGATTCCCGAAACCTGGGACCGTCACTATCTTTTTTTCCAGGCACGGGGATTCTATTTCAGCATCTCCGAAAGGGCGTATCTGACCATCCTCCTGGTCGTTCTGGGGGGTATCCTGATATACGGTCTCGTGTTTACCCGCCGACTCCGGAAGTATCTGCGAATCCTGGCCCGCAATATCTGGGCGCTGCCCCTTTTCTTTCTGTTCATCTTCGCCCTGCTTTTTCTCTCCACCTTGATGATAGAGGGCATTCTCCGAGCCAGAAACATGATAAGTCTCTGGGAAGAACTGCCCCTGCCGTTTCTGGCCTTCAAGCTGGCCGTTCCCCTGGCCATGCTCTTCATCCTGCTGAATCTGGTCAAAAGGCTGCCCATACCCCGGCGGGGCAGCTTCTACTCCGCCGGGGCTCTGTTGTTCCTGCTCCTCGACATCGTGGTGCTGGCGGTGATCAACGTCTCCTTTACCTACTACTTCCTCTGGGCCTTCACCTTCGCACTGCTGTTCTCCGCAGTAGCCTACCGGCCGCTCAAGGTTCTTCTGTTCCTCGCCGCGCCCTACTGGATCGTGAAAACAGTCGTCGAGTTGTTCACCCTCCCCCGCTTGGAGTTCTGCCGGATTCTCCTGCTGTCCAAAGTCGGAGGGAATCTCCTGCTCACCGTCATCCTGATTCCCTTCATCCTCATGTTTATCCGTTTGAAGTTCATCTTTCCCCCCGTTCGGATCACTTCGGACAAGCTCCGTTCCAGGCTGACCGCCGCGCTGTTCGGCTTGATCCTGATCGGGCTGCTCACCACCTTCTTCGTGTACTCCCCCTACCGGGGCGAGCGGCCCCAGCCGATCAGCGCGGTCTACGTAATCGATGAGGTCCGGGACGAGCACTACCTGGAGCTTTCCTCTCCGGCGCCCATTCGAAACGTAAAGGCCCTGGACGGGAACACAACGATCTCCATCGACAGCCGATCTCGTCTCTATCGACTGCCCCTGGTCGATTGGGGTGAGTACCTCGAGACGGGGATCAGCAGCGTCGGCTTCCTGGACCGGAAGAACGTTTCCCTGAGCCTGAATCCCTGGTCCGAACCGTACCGTGTGCGCCTGAGTATCTTCTCGGAAGAGGAGTTCGTGCTCTTCGATGCCAACTTTCCCTATATCAGAACCCCCGGCGGCAGA
Organism: uncultured Spirochaetaceae bacterium; assembly: GCA_964588525.1. Classification (GTDB taxonomy): domain Bacteria; phylum Spirochaetota; class Spirochaetia; order SZUA-6; family DRHE01; genus JAFGQJ01. The sequence continues at coordinate 30,616 of CAZPQC010000013.1, read as the reverse complement.
GAGTACACGATTCTCATTGGAGTGAACCCCCCGCTGCCGCTGAATGTGGAATTGACGGTTCCGAGAAACAGAACCTTTACCGTAGAAGTTACCCTGGAATACCTGCAGCCCCCCGAAGGATACCAGCTCAAGGGGGACTCTGTATCCGTCAGCAGCCGGCTGAGGTTCCGAAAGAACCTCGAGCTAAAGACCTGAGTTTTTCACCATGGGCGTCATCTTCCACGTCGACCTGGATGCTTTCTTCGCTTCGGTGGAGAGAATCGACGATCCCGAGCTGCAGGGCAAAGCGGTGATCGTCGGAGCCCTGCCGGGGCATCGGGGCGTGGTCTCCTCCTGTTCCTACGAGGCACGGAGGTTCGGCGTGCGCTCGGCCATGCCGATCTCTCAAGCGGTGCGCCGCTGTCCAACCGGCGTATTCGTACCGGTACGGATGGGCCGCTACCTGGAGGTATCGCAGAGGGTGATGAGGATCCTGGAATCCTTCACTCCGGAGTTCAGACAGATCTCGGTCGACGAAGCCTTCATGGATATGAGCGGAACCGGGCGTTTATATGGTTCACCCCTCGCCGCCGGCAGCCGGATCAAGAAGCAGGTGCGCAGTCGAACCGGGCTGACCCTGTCCATCGGGATCGCCGCCAACCGCTATCTGGCCAAGCTGGCCTCGGAGCACTGCAAACCGGACGGGCTGTACTTCGTACAGCCGGGGGAGGAGATATCCTTTCTGGATCAACTGACCCTCGGCAAGCTGTGGGGGGTCGGGGAGAAGACCCGGGAGCGCCTCGGGGAGCTGAACATCACCTCGGTCCAGGCCCTGCGGAACGTTCCGCTGGATATCCTCTGTTCCATGATGGGGGAGGCCAGCGGCCGTTATCTGTACAAGGCCTGTCGCGGAGAAGATCCCGGCGTCTTCGCCGCCGCTGCCAAGAGTCATTCGATCAGCAGCGAGACGACCTTCGAAAGGGACATCAAGAACGCCGACACCCTGAAACGGACGATACTGGAACTTTCGGAACAGGTGATGCACCGGCTTTTGATCGGATCTTTGCGGACCAACACGGTGGTGCTCAAACTGCGTTTCTTCGACTTTGCCACGACCACGGCCCGGAAGACGGTGAAGCACTGGATCACCTCTTCCGATGAAATCCACGCTCTGGCCCTGGACCTCCTGGACCAGCGCTGGAACGGCTCCACGCCGGTGCGTCTTATCGGGGTGGGTACGGCGAACGTGGTTGCCCCGGGTGAGCCGATCCAGGGCGAGCTGTTCGCCGAAGAGCTCGACAAACGCCGCAAAGTCGAGGAAACGGTCACCCGCCTGCGCCAAAAGATGAAGGGGATAAAACTCACCAAGGCGAGTCTGATCGACCGGGACAGTCCGTAGCGCCGGCCTACGAATGCACGACCATTAGTCTCGGCTTTTTGGGGTCACGGCGGGGACTAGTAAGCAGGGAAGATGCGTCCGACTGCATACCCGGCTGGCCACGCTGTCGAACCAGAAAGCCTCGGCACCGGCGCGGCCGTGGGTGCAGAGGATCAGCAGGTCACCGGCGTATCTACGGGCCGCCCGGCGGATCGTGCGGGCGGGATAGCCCCGCAGCACAATTGAGGCGGCGGAGAGCCCCTCGGCTTCCAGGCTCCTCTGGATGCCTGACAGATACTCATACGCCGCCTCCTTCGACATATCGAGGGCCTGGTACGTTGTTCCCGGCAGCAACCGGGAGGCGGCGGACAATCGGCCTGTCAACGTGAAAAAAGTCGGCACCACAGCCAGCAGCACGACCCGTGCTCCCCAGGCACGGGCCAGATCGCGGGTGACCGCGACGGATCGGTCATGTCCGGGCAGACGATCCAGGGGCAGCAGCAGGGTGGTGGGGAGAAAGGATCGATCCCCGGAGAGCTCTCCGGCCCGGAAGACCAGCACCGGGGCGGTGCTTCGGGATACCAGCTGCTGGGCAAGAAACCCCCGCCGGAGGTGCCGGAGAGCGTGCCTGCCGTGAACACACATCACAACCAGATCAAAATCGATTTCCTGCGAGTGAGCCGCGATGCTTCCGGCCACATCCTTCGAACTTTCCATATGCACATGAGTCCGGACGGAAACCTCTGAGGGAAAGAACCGACGGGCAACTTCGTTCAAATACCGCTGCGCCTCAGCGGCAGTCTGCAGGTGAGGGTTGCCGTGAATGTTCTCCGGCGGATTTCTTTCCGGAATATGAAGCAACACGATCGAGGCGTCAAGAGAGCCGGCCAGAGCGGCTGCGGCAGGCAGGATCGACTCGGCCATTCTCGAGCCGTCCAGGGGAACCAGCAGGGTTCGGATCATATCTCTATCCCCCAAGAATGATCTGCAGGAGCAGGTAGCCGTTCAGAAAAACAATGAGCGCGGCAACCACGCCGGCAACAGCAGTGGTCAGTTTTCCGTTCCTCAGTACGCCCATGATCCTCCGATCCGCGGTAAAGATAACCAGCGGTATCACCGCGAAGGGCAGGCCGAAGCTCAAGACAACCTGACTCAGCACAAGGGTGCGAGTCGGGTCGAACCTCAGGGCGATGACCACCAGAGAAGGAAGAATCGTAACCAGGCGGCGCAGCCATATCGGCACGTGACGGTCGATGAACCCCTGCATGATCACCTGCCCGGCACTCGTCCCTACGGTGGCAGATGACAGCCCGGCTGCAAGAAGGGAAACGGCAAACACCCAGCTGGAGGCACGTCCCAGCAGCGGCTCCAGGGTTTTATGGGCCTGCTCGATAGAGGCCACCTGTATCAACCCGCTGCGATGGAAGGTCGCCGCGGCCATGATCAGCATGGCCGCATTGATCAGGCTGGCGACACCCATGGCAATAACCACGTCGATAATCTCGAAGCGGGTAAGTCTCCGCAGTTTGGCTGCTCCTGATACGCGGATGCGGCCCTGGGTAAGGGCCGAGTGCAGGAACAGGGCGTGGGGCATCACGGTAGCCCCGAGGATCCCCGCCGCCAGGACGACGCTCTCCGTGCCGGAAAACCGGGGTACGACTGCGTGAACAGCCACGTTCGCCCAGTCGGGCCGATCCAGAAACGTCTCGACCAGGTAGCAGGATGCGATTACACCGATCATGACCGTAATCACCGCTTCGAGCGGACGAAACCCGTAGCGTTCCAGTGCAAGGATCAGAAAGGTCGCCACGGCTGTGAGCAGTCCGCCCAACCAGAGGGGTACACCCAAAAGCAGATTGAAGCCCAGAGCCGCCCCGAGAAACTCTGCCAGATCGGTAGCCATGGCCACCAGTTCCATTAGTATCCACATGGCGAAGACGATCGGCTTGGAAAAGTGCATCCGGCAGTGCTCCGCCAGGTTGTTCCCCGTAGCTATCCCCAGCTTGGCCGACAGCGTCTGCAGCAGCATGGCCATGAGATTGCTGGCAACGATCACCCAAAGCAGCATGTAGCCGTACTTCGCCCCGCTCTGGATGTTCGTTGCGAAATTTCCCGGATCCACATAGGCCACGCTGGCAATAAAGGCGGGACCCAGAAAAGGCAGCAACCTGGACAGGGGATTCTTCTTCTGCTTCCCCGCCAGGATGTCCTGGGCCGCCTGCACGGTCCTTCCGTCTCTGCTTCCAGGACGCTCGCGTCGCAGTCGCTCTTTCATCACGCCTTTTCCCCGATCCGACGATAGAAGAGTCTTTTCAGCCCCTGGGCCGCCGCCAGATTGGGCACTACGATACCGATCAGAACGGCCAGATAGCGTAGGGGTAGGGCCGTAAAGCCCAGAATCCCCGCAAGGGGTGTGTAGGGTAGAGCAAAGGTAGCCGCGATGGCCAGCAGGATCGTGCCCAGCAAGTAGCGTGACGGTCCCCTTCCCCGACCCGGAGACAGCAGTGAAGCCCGGCTGCGGATCACCAGCACGATCAGGGTGGCCGATGCGATGGATTCGAGGAACCAACCGGTTCGGAACTGTTCGGGGGAGGCCCGCAGCAGGATCAACAGGGCGGCGAAGGTGAGGAAGTCGAAAACCGAGCTCAAAGGGCCGAAGACCAGCATGAAGCGGCGGATCGTCTTCACCTCCCAGCGGCGGGGAGCGGTGAGCATTTCCGCATCCACGTTGTCCGTGGCGATGGTCATCTCCGGGAAATCGGTGATCAGATTGGTCAGAAGGATCTGCTTGGGAAGCAGGGGGAGAAAGGGTAGAAACAGGGAGCCTGCGGCCATGCTGAGCATATTGCCGAAGTTGGCGCTGGAGGCCATGAACACGTACTTCAGGGTATTGGCGAAGGTGCGGCGCCCCTCCAGCACACCCTGGACCAACACTTCGAGGTTTCTCTCCAGCAAGACGATATCGGCACTGTTCTTGGCGACGTCTGCACCTCCCTCCACGGAGATACCGACATCCGCAGCGTGGAGGGCGGTGGCATCGTTGATGCCGTCCCCGAGGTAGCCTACCACGTTGCCCGCTTTTTTCAACGCCAGGATGATCCTCTCCTTCTGATTCGGCTCCACCTCGGCGAAGATGTCCGTCTCCGCCGCCCTGCGCAGCAGGGCTTCATCGCTCATTCGCCGGAGCTGCTGTCCGGTAAGCACCTGCGCCTTTCTCAAGCCGATCTGCCTGCCGGCGCTGGCCGCCACCAGCCGGTTGTCGCCGGTGATAATCTTCACCGCAATTCCCAGGCGATTGGTCTCTCGAAGGGTCTCAAGGATCTCCGGTTTGGGCGGATCGTGGAGCACCAGCAGACCCAGAAGCGTCATTTCCGCTTCCAGTTCCGGTCCCATGGGCGCCTCGGAACCCAACTCCCGTATGGCCACGCCCAGCACCCGAAAACCCTGCCCGCTCAAGACCTGGAAACGCTGCTCCAGCTCCGAGCGCAACTCACCGATCTGAGTCCTCTTCCCGTCGGCGTGCTCGACCCGGGTGCAGATTTCCAGAATCCGATCGAAGGCCCCCTTGCTTACGAGCAGCCTGCGGCCGTTGGTCGCGACAAGAACGCTCAGACGCTTGCGGGCGAAGTCATAGGGAAGCTCGTCCAGCTTTTCATAGCCCCCAAGCTCGAAATCCTTGAAGCTGCGCACCGCTTCATCGATGGGGCTGCGGAAACCGGACTCGAATGAAGCGTTTATAAAAGCGTGGAACAGCACCTTCTCGCTCGGCTCACCGTGGATATCGATGGCCGAATGGATGCGGACGACCCCTTCGGTGAGGGTGCCGGTCTTGTCGGTACAGAGGATGTTCATGCTGCCGAAGTTCTCGATGGATTCCAACCGCTTGACGATGACTTTTTTCCTGGCCATACGCTCCGCTCCTTTGGCCAGATTGATGCTGATGATCGCCGGCAGAAGCTGTGGAGTCAGGCCCACGGCCAGAGCCAGGGCGAAGAGCGCTGAATCGAGGAAGTGGCGTTTGAGAAAGATGTTGAAGGCAAAAATCAGGATCAGCATGATCAGGGTAATCTCCAGCAACAGAAAACCGAAACGCCGAACCCCCCGCTCGAACTCCGTTTCGGGAGGCCGGAATTTGAGGCGGTCGGAGATCCTGCCGTACTCAGTTTCCCTGCCGATGCGCACCACCAGGGCCGACGCGCTGCCACTGACCACGTGGGTGCCCATGTAGAGGCTGTTGCTGCGCTGCCCTATCGGCGTGTCCGGCGCCAGAGTACCCGGGCTCTTGGCCACCGGGAAGGTCTCCCCGGTCAAGGCCGCTTCATCCACGTAGAGGTTGTTTGTGCTCAACACCCGGCAATCCCCGGGGATGGTGTCTCCGGCGGACAGGTTCAGGACATCGCCCTTTACCGTGTGCTCCGAGGGAATGTCTTTGGCTCTGCCGCTGCGCAGGACGCGGATGGTAGTCTGCACCATGGACAGGAGGGCCTCCACGGATCGATTGGCTCCACGCTCCTGCCAGAAGCCCAAGACACCGCTGGCGAGAACAATCACCAGAATGATCAGCGAGTCGGTCGGGTCATGAAGGAATAGGGAAAGGAGGGATGCAGCAATGAGAAGCAGGATGATGGGACTGCTGAACTGGGAGACCAGCAGCTGCCAATCGCTTCGCCTTCGCCGGGTCTGGAGCTGTAGCGAGGCGGAAGACTCCAGCCGTCTGGCCGCCTCCTGGTCACTCAAACCGCTGGAATCGGTCCCTAATCCCCTCAGCAGCTCCTCCAGAGGAACGCTCCAAGATCTGTTTTTTCCCGCATCGGCGGATCGGCTGTCCACGATTTTACCCGTCCTGTTCCTCCTTGAAGGCATCAGAACCCTCCCTCACTTCGAAATAATTCCCTTGAGTCCGCCGGAAATCAATGATGCCAGGTCGACGAATATCCTGGCCAGCGCCAGCCCTCCCGGGGAAGCCAGGTATCGGGGAGACCAGAGCGGATCAAATTTCTCTTTGTACCGGCGCAGGCCTTGAAAATTGTAAAAGTTTTCGCCGTGCCGGTACAAAAGGGATGCCAGCCGATGCCAGGTCGGAGCCAGCGGGCGATTCTCCAACCCGGCCAGGGGTGCCATGCCGAGATTGAACCAGCTGTAGCCGGACTGCCTGGCCCAGAGCATCAGCTGGATAAACAGAAACTCCATTACCCCCTCCGGCGCGGCGGGATGAAAACGCATCAGATCGATGGAGATCTCCTCTTTGGAAGCGGTGGTCCAAACATTTGCGAAAGCAACGATCCTGCCGTTCCGCCGAATGACCGCGACGGGAAACTCCTCCAGGTATTTCTCGCAGAAGAAGCCGAGGGAGAAGCCCTTTTCGCGGGTCTTCTTCTCTGCCAGCCAGGCATCGGAAACCGTCTTGAGCTCCGGGATCAACCCCGGCATCTGCTCCGGCGGCAGCACCTCGAAGGTGTGCCCCTCCCGCTCCAGGTGGTTGCAGGTGTAGCGGAGATGCTTCCTTGAGCTCCCCTCCAGGGAGAAACCCTGAAGTGGCACCCGAGCCTCTTCGCCCAACTTCAGCATGGCGAGCCCCATATCGAGGTACAGGGGCAGGCTGTCGGTCCCGATCTCGTAAAACACGGTCCAGCCGCCGTGACGGTCGCAGAGCTCCCGGAACTCCCAGGCCAGCTCCCGCCGCTGGTCCGGTGTTCCGACGGGGTCGCCCATGGCAATCCAGCTTCGTCCCACGGTGTTGTACATCAGGAAGGCTTCCCCTTGCTCGCTGAACAGGAACTTTTTGTCTCCCAGCAGGGCGAGATTTGCGCTGGTTTCAGATGCATGGCGCAGGATGTTTCGTACCCGTTTCCGGTCCTGAAGCGGCTCTACGGCCGGTCTTTCCCGGAGAGGGCGAAAAAGGTGGGCCAGGGCAAGGGCGAACATCACGGCTCCAGCGGCTATCAGGGCGCGCAGCGAGCGGGGAGCGTGGGCGTCGGCTGCGAACTGCCACCACAGATCCCGGGAGTACTCCACATGCTTGTACGAGAAGAGGGTGAGCCAGACGGTGAACCCCAACACGAACAGGATCGCAAAAACCCAACCCGCCGACAAATTGGGACGCAGCAGGGAGGACTTGCGATAGAAAAATCTTCTGGTGGGCAGCAGGGCAGCCAGCATGACCGCCAGAATGAGTGCCTCTTCGTAATCCAGTCCTTTCAGCAACGAAAACACGATGCCGCTCGCCAAAAGTACGACTCCCAGATGGTAGGCAGCGTCAATGCGGCGCTGTATCCCCCTTGCCAGCACTAAAAGAGCTACCCCCACCATGCTTCCCAGAAAGTGGGAAACTTCGATCACCGGAAAGGGGAGAACTCTCAGCAGCCAGCGGATCCGCACACCTACGGCCGGGGTAGCCCCAGACACCAAAAGCACCGCTCCTGCGATGAAGGAAGCGACGGCGAGAAGAGGGGGCACCACGATGGAGCTCCAGCGCTCGATCTGTCCGGCCGTTCGGGTCAGCAGGGCTCGTTTGCGCATCAGCTCCTGGAGGGCCAGCAGCAACACGGCCAGAAGCAGCGGCAACAGATAGTACAGGCCGCGGTAGGCCAGAAGGAGGCCGAGAATCGAGGAGGCGGGAAGCCGGGGGGACAGCAACAAAACGAACACGGTTTCAAACACCCCCAACCCGCCGGGAACCTGGCTGACGATTCCGGCGATCAGAGCCAAGAGGTACAGGCCGAAGAAAGCCGGGAAAGTCAGCCCAATTGCGGGTGGAAGGAGGACATAGAGAGCCGCCCCTGCACACCCCCAGTCGAATACCGAGGTCAATAGCTGCAGGGGGAGAAACCGCGCCGGCTGAGGGATAAGCTCGTGAGACCGTATTTTCAACGGTCGCCGGCGAAGGGCAACAAAAGCGAGGTAGGTTCCGGCTAGGGCCAGGAAAGCGAGCCCCAAGGGTCGCAGGGACAGCAGGGGGAAGTGAAGCGCCTGCGGCAAAGACATGGGCTCCAGCGTGAAAAAAAGGCCCCCGAGGGTGAGGTAGCCGAGCCAGAGGGTCAGGCTGTTGAAGAACACCATCTTGGTGATTTCCGCGGCGGACAGCCCCCAGGCCGAGTACAGGCGTAAGCGGACGGATCCCCCTGTCAACGGGCCGAAGCCCAGGTTGTTGCTGAAGCTGGTGCCGATGAAGGAGGCCAGAGCGGTCTGACGGTAGGGCAGACGGTGGCGGATGATCAAGCTGCTCAGGCTGTCGTAGCCGGTAGCCGCCAGATAGCTTCCCAGGACGAACAGGAGCGAGAGCAGGATCCGGCCTGCAGGCAAAGCCTCCACTTCTCTGAGGATGTCGCGGGGATGATAGGTCTTCACCTCGTGGTAGAGGAGGTAGAGAGCCAGGGTCAGAACGGCCAGAGCGAAGATAGGGACTAATATCTTCAGCACTTTGCTTTTCATTCGTAGGCGGCCCGGGAAGCGCGGCGGCTGCGCGCCGTTGATTCCCACCCTAGCGGCGACGACTGAGCATCAGCAACCGGACCAGCATGAGAATCGGCGCCAGGGCGGCCGCCACGCTGTTGCCCCTGAACACACCTTCGGACAGTCTCAGGGTTTTGGAGCGGGGATCGTAGTGATCGGTGAGCTCCCCCCGCACCGTTTCGATTGGAACCCCTTTGAGGCCGTAGCCGTCCAGAATGCGTCGGGCGACCTCGGCGCCGGTCAAGCCGTTGCGGGTCTTTACCTGCCGGTATTTCTGATACGTCCCCCTTACCGACATCTGAGCAATGATCCCCAGCAGGATGGCGGGAAGGAGGATCCACCAGTACTGAAACAGAAACCCATACATCGATTTCCTCCAGGATCTACCCCCGAAATTTTACCTGTCTGATTCGTATTGTCAATAAAGGCGATGCGCCTTTTCGCAGGGAAAAGGCGCATCGAGATCAATTCATTTCATTTTGCAGCCGGTTCAGCGCACCAACCCGATGACCAGCTCGGTGTTCTGCCGCTCAAGGGCCAACATGATTTCCTTGGAAGTACTGCTGTTGAACGCCTTGTAAAAATCCAGGACTGTGCTGACTGCCTGACCGTTCACCTTGCGAACGATGTCTCCGCTCTTAACTCCGGCGACGCCGGCTAAACCGCCCTGCTCAACGGCTCCGATCACCAGCTTTCCGCTGCTCTTCGGCAGGGTGAGCTGCGACCGGATGTCATCGGTGATGGGAACGACCGAGAATCCCGGCCAGAGCTTATCCGAACGGGCGGCCAGGTTCTGTTCCGTTTCCCGCGCATTGATTTTTACCGTGAGTTGCAGGGGTTCACCATAGCGGATGATGTTCAGCTTGGCCTTGCTGCCCGGCTCCAAGTTGCCGATTCGCAAAAGCAACTCTGATGTATCCCTCAGCCCTTCTCCGTTGACCTCGGTGATGAAGTCTCCGGGAAGCACGGCGGCCTTGTCGGCCGGAGAATCCTTGAATACGCCGTACACGAAGGCTCCCCTGCTGTTCTCCAGCTTGAGGTCTTTCAGACCTTCCGCGGAAACGCCTCCCATGCTCACACCCAGCCAACCGTATTCGATCTTGCCTTTGTTGATGAAGTCATCGATCGCTTTCTTGGCGTTGTTTACGGGTATCGCGAATCCCAGGCCGACGTTTCCCCCGGAAGGGGAAGCGATCCAGGTATTGATGCCTATGACCCGGCCGTAGATGTTCACCAGCGCCCCACCGGAGTTACCCTGGTTGATCGCCGCGTCGGTCTGGATGTAGTCGGTGAAACCGGCCACGTTCATCCCCGGCATGGAATGCCTGCCAATGGCGCTGACAATCCCGGCTGTTACGGTTGAGTCGAAGCCCAGCGGGCTGCCCACCGCCAGGACCCAGTCGCCGACCTGCAGAGAGTCGGAATCCCCGAGCTGAGCCACTGGCACCGGTTCCCCGGTCTCGAACATCACCAGGGCAAGGTCTCGGTTGGGATCCGCTCCCACCAGCTGGGCGGTGAACCGGCGTCCGTCGTTCAACTTGATCTTGATCGACGCGTTCGGAAACACATCAAAGCCCAGATCGAATCGGTTCGGGAGATAGCGAAAGGCGGCGATGGAGCCGTAGATGTAGTTTCGTTTCTTGGCGGAGCTTCCCGGGGCTCTTGCGCCTCGGCACCGGGAAGCCGATTGCGGTGAAACGTTGATGCAAGAGTAATATAAATCATCCGGCTATCCATGAAGAACCCTGACCACAATGAAGATGACGGCAAAACCCGCCAAGCTGGCTGCAACCGACGGCAGCGGCGGATTGTTCTCATGAGCTTCCGGGAGCAAATCCCCGGCACCCAGATAAAGAAAACCACCGGCGAAAAAGGAAAGGATGAGTGCAAGATAGCTTTCGGGCACCTTGATAAACAGTGCTGATACGGCTCCCAACACGGGCGCCGAGGCATCGAGGATCAACATTCGCAGGGAAGAGTGTAAAGAGTTGCCTGACTTGAGCATGACGGTCACGGTGTTCAGCCCGTCGGAGAAATCGTGGACCAATACGGCTATGGCTATAAGCAAACCCACTCGGGCATCAAAACGGAATCCCAATCCGATGGCGAAGCCGTCAATATAGCTGTGAGCCGACAGCTCGACCGCGCCGATCCACCCACCCTTGGGGTGACGCAGGTTTTGACAAACACCATCCTCGCATACCCTGTGCACCGATACGTAGCGTTCGAGAATATAGAGGAATAAAAAACCGCCGGCGCTAATATACAGCACGACGGTCACGGGCATGCCGACGGTTTCAGCGATGCCGATCGCTTCGGGCAGCAGATCAAACAACGGTACGGCAATCAGCACTCCCGCAGCAAAGGCGGTCAGGATCCCGAGCCGGTCCCTAAGTTTCACCGCCAATAGACCTCCGCACAAGGTCATGCCAAAAGCCGCCATCGAAAACACGACCGGAAGCACGATCATGAGCACTCCTTCCCGCTGACAGACTCGAGATTTCCAGCAGGTAATACGTCAGCTGTGATAGGAGAAAGGGAAGGCACCGAGTTATTATCTGGAAGCACCATCTCTAGCCGCGTCAGTATAGAAGGAAATATCCTCCCATTCAACTTGGAATAGCAGACCAATGTCACGACTCTATTTGCATCGATGGACTGCACCGGGGTGAATCGGATCAACCGCGTGGAGCGCCTCTACTTTCTTGTTGACCGGCTGGCCCTTTACTGGTCCATATCTTTCCTGCGCGTCCGGGAAGCCGGCAGAGGCAGGACCCCGGCCATCTCACCGATGACGTTGACCAGCTCGCTGTCCGAAGGAACCACGATCTTGGCGTTGGCGGCCAGGGCTTTCTCCACCGTCTCCAGGCGCCGCAGCAGCTGGGCGTTGCCGACAAAGTAGCGATCGGCCGCTTCGTTAACCAGCTTGATCGCCTGGGCTTCCCCTTCCGCTTCGAGGATCTTGGCCTGCTTGATCCCGTCGGCCTTCTTGATCTCCGCCCGCCGCGCCCCGTCGGCCATGGTTTCAGTGGCGGTGGCGAAATCCACGGCGGCGATCTTTTCATTCTCGGCCTTGACCACCTTGTTCATGGTCTCCTGCACGTCCTTGGGCGGGTCTATCTCCTTGAGCTCTGTTCGTACGATCTCGATCCCCCAGCTGCCGGTCTCGTCCCGCAGGGTCTTCTGAAGCTCCGTGTTGATTTTTCCCCGTTCGCTGTTGGCGGACTTGAGGGTCAGGGTACCGATGATGTTTCGCAAGGTCGTGCGAGCCAGGTTGACGATTTGGTTCTGGTAGTTGAACACGCTGTACTGTGAATTCTTTACGCTTTCCTCGTCATCCTTGACCTTGAAATAAACCTGAGCATCCACGCGGGCGTTCAAGTTGTCGTTGGTTATGATCTCCTGAGGCTCCGCGTCGACCATGACCTCGGTGATATTCACCCGGAACATCCGGTCTATGAACGGGATGATCCAGTTGAAACCCGCTCGGGCGAAGCGCCGGTATTTGCCCAACCGCTCGACCAGCCCTCGGTGGGTCGGGCGGATGATTCGAATGCCGGCGAAAAAGAAGATCAATACAACAGGAACTAAAACGAGCAGCCGATTCATTTTTTCCTCCTCTGGAGAAATAACCCCAAGTGGAATATACTCATTTTGCAGACCCGTAAGATACAAGAATCCTGTCTATTGAAAGGGCCCACATCCAACCAGAAAGTCAGGATCGCTGCTCCGGCACATCCGCCGGCTCCCCCATCCGGAACCTGCTCAAAAACATAGCCCACCGGGGGTGACGGCAGTATATTAAACACTATTCACCGCAGGTAAGGAGGAAACTTTGAACAAACATCTGTTATTGATTCTCGTGCTGCTGTCCCTGGGGCTGACTCTGGCCTCTGCCCAGACGCTTTCCCTTACACCCTCGTCCGTCAACATCGATGGTCTGATCTCTGATAAAGAGTATGCTCTCACGGTACCGCTGGAAAAGATGACTGTGTATGTCCGGCGAACGGCGGACACCCTGTTTCTCGGACTCAGTGCTCAGACAAAGGGATGGGTGGCGTTGGGGTTCGGCTCCGAGCGAATGGATGGAGCCCGTCTTTTCATCGGCACGGTGATCGACGGCACGGCTTCCCTGTCTCAACAGCTGGGAAAGGGTCACGGCCACAGAGAGATCAGTGACAACCTGACGATAGACTATGCGATCGTCGAGGACTCGGGCCGCACCACCCTGGAAATAGCCCTAAAAACTGCCGACGCGATCGCCGTCGGACAAACGGAGCTGCAGGTCCTGGCCGCCTTCGGCAGCAGCGATCAGATCACGGCCTACCATTCCGCCCGTGAACCTATTACGTTTCAGCTGCAATAACTCCGACGGCCGCGCTCGGGGCCGAAACAGAATTTTGCACCGACATCGAACCTGTACTATTATCAATCCAAGTACTATCGAAAAACCATCACTGTCGGAAAACATTTCACCTATCCTGGGTTGATCAGGCATCCGGATTGTACTTCCGCAGTGACGAGCAAGGAGCAGTTGGAATAAAGCTATGAGCGTAGTGGACCTCGTTGATGTCAAAAAAAATTATATGCTCGGTGAAACCCGCGTAGAAGCGTTGCGGGGAGTGTCCCTGCAGATCGATCGGGGGGAGTTCCTGGCCATCGCCGGGCCCTCCGGTGCCGGTAAAAGCACGATCCTGAACATGATCGGCTGCATCGACACGCCCAGCGAAGGTAAAGTTCTGATCGACGGCCAGGAGGTCGAGGAATTGAACGACACGGAGCTCACCCGTATCCGCCGCAACAAGATCGGTTTCATCTTTCAGTCCTTCAATCTGATCGCGGTGCTCAACGTGTACGAGAACATCGAGTTCCCCCTGCTGCTCCAGCGCAGTCCGTCCAAGCGGGAGCGGGAGCAGGCGGTCCGGCGGGTAATCGAGGAGGTGGGTCTGGCCGACCGGATCTACAACAAGCCCAGCGAACTTTCCGGCGGGCAGCGCCAGAGGGTGGCCATCGCCCGTGCCCTGGTCACCCGGCCTCTGATAGTCCTGGCCGACGAGCCGACCGCCAATCTGGACTCCGAGACCGGGCATCGCATCGTGGATCTGATGCGCCAGATCAACGAGACCGAGAAGACCACCTTCATCTTCAGCACCCACGATTCTCACATCATGGAGCACGCCCGCCGGGTGGTGAGCATCCGCGACGGCCGGTTTACCGGCGAGGAACTGAAAGGTTAGGGACATGCTCACCCTCAAAATCGCCCTGCGCACCCTGCTGCGCCGTCGAAGCCGGATGATCGCCATCGGGGTCCTGGTAGCCTTCGGCACCTTCCTTTTGGTATTCGGCAGCACCTTTACCCGCTCGGCGCGAGAAGCCTCGAGGAGCTCGATCATCGACAATTTTACCGGGGACTTCATTGTCTATTCCGCCGATTCGAAAGAGAAACCCTCCCCGTTCGCCTTCCAGACCCCGCTGCCCAACATCAGGAACATAGAGCAGATCAAGAGCTTCCTCGGCGGGCTGCCCGAGGTGCAAACCATCGTACCCTACGCCCAGAACTACGGTTTGATCCAGGTCGAGCGCGGCGGCACCAAGGTCGACCTTCCGTTTATTTTTTACGCGATCGACCCTTCGCCGTACCGACGGATCTTCCGCAATGCCTCGATGGTCCAGGGGGAGTTCTTCGGCGTGGACCAGGGTCAAGCGGCGGAAAGCGGAGTTCTGATCAGCCGGTTCCAGAACGGTCAGTATCAGAAGAACTACGGCGTCACCCTCCAGGTCGGCGAGCCTCTGATCCTGCTGGGGTTGACCGAAGGGGGCTCGGTCAATGCCGTGCCCTCGCGCCTCCTGGGCATCTTCGAGCCCGAGTATTACAAGAACGTTTTCAACTATATCAACTACCTCGATATCACCTCCTACTCGAACCTGTACAACTTCACCGGGGTCAGCGCCGGCAGTCTGCCCAGCGGCTTCAGCGAGGGTTTGGAAAAGGCACTGCAGAACGAAGACAGCCTATTCGATCTGGCGGGCAACACGGACTTCGGCAAGATCGACGTGTCGACCCTGAAGTCCGAAACCCTCTCTGGCTACACCATGATCGCGGTCAAGCTTAAAAGTCACGGCCAGCTGGAGAAGGTTATGGCGGAGGTGGCCGCCCGCGGGGATCTGAACATCGAGGCGTCCCGCTGGGACGAGGCATCGGGCTTCTTCGCCCGCATCGCTTCCGCTCTCCAGGCCTTCATCTACCTGGCCACGGCGCTGATCTTCCTGGTGGTGATCTTCATCTTCATGAACACCCTGATCATAAGCATCATCGAGCGCACCTCCGAGATCGGGACCATGCGCGCGGTGGGGGCGGAACGCCGCTTCGTGCGCCGGCTGTTCTTGACCGAGACCCTGATCCTGAACGCCTTCTTCAGCCTGGCGGCCATGGTGCTCACCCTGGTGCTCCTGCTGGTGCTGAGACCCGGAGGAATCCCGCTCCCGGAGGCGGTCTCGCAGTACCTGATCGGCGGGGGAAATCTCCCCCTGCGGTTGAGCTTCCTGCCCTTTATACAGGCCCTGGCTATCGTGATCGCGGCCTCGGCGATCGCCACCCTGTATCCGATCCGGGTGGCGACGGCCATCACCCCCCTGCGGGCGATGAGTGACAAGTAGCGAGGGTCAGCCATGAATATGCTGTTTCGTGTAGCCATCAAGAACGTGTTTCGTCAGAAGAAGCGCAGCTTCACCCTGGGAGTCAACTACGCGATCGTGACCTTCATCCTGGTACTGCTGTTCTCCTTTTCTCAAGGAGCACGGGTCAACATCACCTCCAACCTGGTACGTTCCTCCGCCGGCCACATCACGATTTCCGGGCAGTACATCGTCTCCGGACGGGTCTACAATGGGCTGCTGCGCACCCCCGAGATCATCGCGACGACCCGTCGGACCCTGGGAGCCGACACCCAGGTGCTGCCGCGCTACCTGCTCAGCTCCGCGGTGTACTACAAGGGGCTTTCCAAACGCCTGTCCTTCGTGGGCATCGACACCGGCATGGAGCAGGGCTTTCGCGACCAGATCACCTTTGCAGCCGGCGATTGGCAGGGATTCGTGGACGGCCCGAACGCCGTGATCATACCGCAGACCACCGCCGAGTACTTCGGACTGGGCTACGACGAGGAGGTGTTGATCTCCACCCGTACCCGCTTCGGAGCCTTCAACACGGGTACACTCAAGATCAAGGGGATCTACACCACCAACAACTTCTTCATCCAGAACCAGGTCCTGGCCCACCTCGAGTTCCTGCGCGCCCTGGACCTGGCCCCGGAGGACGCCGCTTCGACCCTGTACGTATACCTTCCCTCCACCAGCGGACTGGCGGATAAGCGAGACCGGCTGATTCCGGCCCTGGAGAGCATTGGTTTCGAGGTTTCGAAACCAAAGAACGATACGGAAGCCGTGGCCGCCATTACCGCCGCCTCGCCGCGCTACGAGCTCGACAAGGAGGGCCGCGACCGGGAACGTCTGACCCTGGCCACCATTGACGAGGTCTTGGGCCTGGTACGCAACATCCTGAACGCGGTCAACGGCGTGGGCACCCTGATCGCGGCGATCATGCTGTTCATCATCGCCGTATCCATCTTCATCAACCTGCGGATGAGCATCAACGAGCGCCTGCGGGAGATCGGCACGCTGCGCACCATCGGCATGGCGGCCGGGGGAGTCACCGGGCTGTTCATGCTGGAGAGCATCCTCTTGGCCCTGATCTTCTCCCTGATCGGTACGGGGGCGGCCCTGGCAGCGGCGGCCCTGTTGCGCTTCGTGATCGTGCTCCCTCTCTCCGGCAACGCCGCCCTTTTCTTGAACCAGGGACACCTGATGCTGGTTCCGCGGGTGACGGACATTCTCATGATCATCGCTATCATCACGGGTTTTTCGGCGCTGTTTTCCTTCTTTCCGGCCCGCCGGGGCGGGAAGATTCGACCGGTAGAAGCCCTGAATAGAGTGTTCTAGATCCAAGGAGAGCATGAATGAAATTGTACAATCTAAAAAGGCATTGCTCGCGACCGCTCGGTCCGACGACCCTGCGGGCTGCCTTAATGTTGGCCGCCTGCTTTCTGGCGGCAACTGCGGCTCCGCTGGCGGCCCAGCAGGCCGGGCAGAACGACCCGCGGGCCGTGAAGATCGTGGAAGGCTATGAGAGCAAGACAAATCTCAAAGGCCTGGAGGTCACCACCACCTTCACCCTGGTGCAGAAGAAGAAGGGCGAGGCCGATCGGGTGCTCCAGGTCAAGGTGTACAGGCGGGACTCCGCGGACACCTTCACCCTGATCTTCCAGTATCCGGACAGCGAGAAGGGCAAGGGCTACTACAGAAGCGGGGATGACCTGTACCTCTACCTGCCCTCCACCCGGGAGTTCGTGTACCGCAACCGCAAGGACGACGTAGGCTCCACGGAGGTACGCACCGATCTGTTCGGCCAGACCAAGACCCTCGAACAGTACCGGGTGAGCTACCTGGGCACCGCCACGGTGTCCAAGTGGGACTGCGACCTGGTGCGCCTGGACGCCAAACAGCTGGACGTGTCCTTTCCCGTCCAGAAGTGGTACTTCCGAAAGGCCGACGGTCTTCCGGTCAAGGTCGAAAACCTGAGCGTCTCCGAGACTCTCCTGCGTACCTTTTACTACATCGACTACGCCACGGTGGCGCCGAACAAGTTCATCTTCAGCAAGTTCCTGGCGGTAGACAACCTGGAACAGGGGCAGCAGACCTTCCTGACCAACGAGAACATCTCCACCGCCGCTATCCCCGACTACGTCTTCTCGAAGGCCTTCCTCGAGGAGCAGTCCCGCTAGCGTCCAGCTAGCAATATTGAGGAGGGAACCATGACCAAGCGAACCAGGATCGTCGTCGCTTTCGCCCTGGCGTGCTGGACCATCACGGCCGCCGGGCTACGGGCCCAGGACGCTTCCCCGCCCGCGGGGGGGTCGGATCCAGGGAGCGGCACCCCTGCCTTGTCGGAGGAGGATATCTTCCAGTCCGGGGCTTTCGACCAGGCGGTCCAGCAGAGCAAGCAGGAGGAGCAGCAGAACAAGCTCGAGTATCTTTTCGGCGGGGTCTTCCTCTTCACAAGCACCATGGAGAGCACCGCGGCCTTTGAGGGCTACACGGCCTTTGGGGGGTTCTCGGGCAAGGCCTTCGTGCGGATCAGCGTCCCCAGCTACGGATCACTTTACCTGGGGTACAACTTCGATCATTCCCTCTTCCAGGGGCAGGCCGGATCCGTAGCCTTCTCCGTTCCGGGGGAGGACCTGTTCGCCAACACCTTCGCCCTGTCGGAGTTCTACTTAAGCTTCGACCTGGCCAAGGTGCTGTTCATCCGGATCGGTAACCAGTTGATCGCCTGGGGTCCTTCGGTGATCTGGACCCCGGTGGATTTCATCAACCGGGAACGCCTCGAACCTCTGGCCGCTTTTGACCTGCGGGTCGGAAAACCCGGCATACGCTTTCATCTGCCGATGAAAAGCTCCAATCTCTTCCTGTTCACGGATTTCTCCGACACGGTGGTAGAGACTCCGTCGGGCAGCGGCAACTATGCAGTCCAGGACCTGTTCCAGAAGACCAACTTCGGCCTGCGTGGGGACTTCACCGCCCTGGGCTTCGAGTTCGGATTGAGCGGCTACCTGGGTGCGGACGTACAGAACCGCCTGGGTTTCGATCTCTCCGGGCGGGTCCTAGCCACGGACGTCTACGGCGAGGCGGCCTTGGCTTTGCCCTCCTCCTCCGATGACTTCAGCTATGCTTCCGCGCTGGGCTTCCAGCGTACCCTGGGAGAGCTCAAAAAGTGGAATCTCCAGGGCGAGTTCTTCTACAACTCCGCGGGGGAGAAGGACAGCAGTGATTACGCTACACCCGCGGACTTCACCACCGGCGGTTACGCACCCTTTTACGTTGGCCGAATGTACGCCTATGCAGGAATCAGCAAACAGGACCTGATCGGGACGTTTCTGGATGGGACTCTGTCCGGATTCATAAACATCTCCGATCTGTCATACACCGTAAACCTGAAGGGCAGCTTTGATCTCCCCAAGATGATTCCCTTCAGCCTCTCCCTCGGTTACAGCGGCGGCGGGGAAGGCAAGGAGTTCACCGTGTTCAGCGGCGACAACGCCTTGAGCTTGACGGCCCGAGTGAGTTTCGAGTATTAAAGAGGAAGAGCCATGGATGGTCAAAACGTCAGTGACATTCTGCGCAGCATATCCCGCGGCTTCGTCCAGTCGCCGGAGCAACGGATTCTGTTCATCGTTATCTTGGCAGCGTTTGTTCTGTTGATCGTGCTCGTTTATTTCCTGCAGGAGCTCAAGGCCAAAACCAGGCATTCTCGCAATGCCACGGAAGTCTATGATCACCTCACCCGACAGCTGGGTTTGAGCCGCTCCGAACGAGCCCTGGCGGACCGACTCGCCGGGTGCTGCAAACCCCCGGACAAGAAGTATCTGGTACTCCTCAGCCCGCACACCTTCGACGCCTGTGCCGAAAAACTCAGGGAACGAGAAGAGGTCCCCGAGATGACTCTGGCGGCGCTACGGCTCAAGCTGGACTTCAGCGCCCGCGGCCCGGAAGACGTCCCTGCCTCCAGCTCCGAGCTGCCGCGGGGCATGCGCATCACCCTTACCCAGAAGGGAAAGCCCGCAATGAGAGCACAGGTGAGCCGCCAGATCCCCGAGGCGCTGGTGATCGCCGTAGAGGAGGGGAGCATGCTGCCCGACCGGGGTGTTCCGTTGACCGTGTACTTTCAAAATCAATCCGGATTATTTGCCTTTCTCTCCCATGTCCGCAAGACAAGTGGCCGGGAGGTATTCCTGGATCATTCGGAGACGATCAAAAGGTCGCAGCGCAGGAAATATTACCGCCGTGCGGTCCAGCTTTCAGCTTCCTTTGCGCTGGAGAACAATCCGGAACGGCAGCTCACGACCACCATTCTCGACTTGAGCGGCGGCGGCGCCCGCATTGAAAATCCCGGCGTTCCGGTTAAGCCACGGGATCGACTTATCCTGACCCTTAGAGCGGGGGCCGAGCACATAACCCTGGCGGCCCGCGTGGTTCGCAAATCCCACAGGGATGAGTTTCTCCACCTTCAGTTCGAAGGATTGAGCGAGACGGTGCGCGACCGGCTGATAGGTCTGGTTTTCCGCACGAAATCCCCCGCTTAATCTTCGGATGCACCCCTTGGCGCCCATGCTTTTGCAGGGACCGACTTACCTTTGACCAACACACGGTTTTGCGGATAAGATTGGGAAAATCAATACCGGGCGGATACTTTGTAAAAACGAATTGGAGTATCAAACTAGCTGAACGGGTATGGAAACATGAAAGACAGCAAAATCTATAAACACCTGAAAGAGCTTCAACAAGAACTCAACAGACTCATTGGCACGGACGCACCGACCAAGGATGCCCTGATAGTGTTGAAAAAGGATATCGACAAGACCCTCCGACAACTAGAACACTCAGACACGGGCGAGCTGGATCACGAATCCCTCGGACAGAGACTCAGTGAATCTCTCAACTACTTTTCAGCAGCCCACCCCAACCTGGCGGCTGTGATCAATAATATCCTGAACACCCTGTCCGGTTCAGGTGTATGACCTAGAGGAGCCGAAGACAAAGAAGCAGAGACTTTTTCTGGTAGTTACCAGGAGACCGGCTAAATAGATTTCAGATCATCCAAGAGATCGGGAAACGCATCCTGGATCCTAAGCGGAGTATTTCCCGGGTCCTCTACCCAGCGTAAGGTTTCTTCAATCTGTTCGCGGCCGCATGCGAAATCCAGCAGATTATAGTTGTACGAGAGCTTGGGCATATAGCAGTAGGCCGTAGAGCCGGCGTAGCGCACCGCCCGACAGAGTGCGAAGGAAAGCAGGGATTCCCGCAGATACTCTGAAGCGCGCACAGCCGTGGACACGATTTGGAAGTGCGCGAGAGGTGTCGTCTTGTTCGAGGGCTTTTCCGGATCGTAGGCCATGGGACGAATAACATACAGATCTTCACAACGTTCGTCCCGAAGAGCGTTTACCGGAATCCCGTCGATTCCAACGCCTCCATCGAAGCAGAGGACCGGCTTCTCGGAGCCCGGAACGATCAGATGTTGAGGAGGGAATGCCACCGGAATCGAGGTCGAGGCCATGAGCACATCCACGATAGGTAGATCTTCGTGGGTCTGGCTGCACAAACGATGTACGTGCCCCGTATCCCTCTCCACGACAGAGATATAGGTCTTGACCGGAAGGTCCCCCAGACTGTAAAAATTCATCTGTTCGTTGACCAGTCGCTCCAGGAGCTCCCGCAGAGGCCTGGTATCGAAAATCGCTCCTTGCCGTACGATCTTCATGGCTTCCGGAATGATACCTCCACCGACGTAGATATCGTGATTTCCAAGTCCGCTGAGACGCTCCTCGTAAGTAGCCCAGTTGAACCCGCAATCACTCCGACCCGACTTTACCAATCCTTCGCAGAGCAGGATCGCATTAAGTGCTACGGCATTCAGAGCTCCCGAACTGGAACCCGAGATTACATCCGGGATGATAGGCCTGCCTTGCGATTCGTGGAAAGCTCGACCTTGGACGAGATGCTTGAGCAGCACCATCTCCTGGGCGATCCTTGAAGCGGCGCCGGAAATCGCAAAACCGATCTTCATGATTTTCCTTCGATCCTTTATTTCTCTTGTGCTTCGAACTGCTTCAAGGCCTCGAGGGCTTCGCATCCGTAGATCACGAAGGGCCGCCCCCCATCAAGACAGCCACTCCAATCGTCTCCGTGATTTCTATTGGGCTGGCGCCGACGGCGTCGTGAATGTGAAAAGCGATACAACCATCACAGCGGACGGTAATCGCAATTCCCAGTGCAATTAGCTCCTATCATTATGGCTCACAATTGGATTTTAGGCAAACAACACCTACCCGTCATGGTCGCTCACCTTCGATTAGACCCACAGTGGGCAAACTACACAGATCTTTTGCGCTAATGAACAAGACGGGGTGTCGGCCGGGCTGCTACCGTTCTGCAGGAAGGCCCCAAAAGGACAGTAAAGTGTACCGGCAACTGCGTTTTCATACTTCTCTTAGTTTTTTCATCTTGTCCAACATGGGTTCATTTGCAGGATGAAACAGGCGATAAGCAACCAGCTTGATACGGTCGTTTATCAGGAACCAGACAAGGGCGTATCCCCAGACTGCCAGCGCCCAGGTCCAACCGATGGGAGTCATAAACAAGCCGTACACCGTTATCAGGGTTGCCGCGATTTGTGTTCCCAGTACCGCCAGAAAAAGGGCTCGGGAAGGGGCAATGGACCAGAAGGGCTTCCTGGTCCGGGTGACGAAAATGGTTAGATGTCCGGCCACAGAAAGTTTCAGATACATCAACGATTGGATGAATGCTTTGTCGAGGTGGAAAACCCTCTCTCCCAAGTAGAACAGGCCGAAGGAAGCGACAAGACCGGCAATACCCAACACGGTTGCTATCCCCAAAACCACCGGCATATGCCAGGATTCCGGTTCATCCGAGCCGTGGACATTATCAAAAGCAATGGACAGGATGGCTCCGTCGTTCAGCAATGCTAGAAGGACGATCATAACCGCTGTGACCGGATAAAAATTAAAGACCAGGATTGAAAGCGTCATGAACAGGAGCACCCGGATCGTCTCCGTAATGCGGTATATCGCGTAGCTCATCATGCGCTGAAAGATGCGCCGGCTCTCATTGATGGCGTCGATTATCACCGACAAACCGGGGCTTAACAGTACGATGTCGGCCGCTGCCCTGGCTGCATCTGTTGCACCGGAAACGGCGATCCCGACATCGGCCTTTTTAAGCGCCGGAGAATCGTTCACCCCATCTCCGGTCATGCCGACAATGTGCTTCCGCTGCTGGAGTACCTCGACGATATGGTATTTGTGCTCCGGGAAAACCTGGGCGAACCCGTCAGCGGTTTCGATGGCCTCGGCCAGCTGACCGGCCTCATGATGCTTGGTGTCACCAAAGAGGCTGGCATCGAGTACATTCGGCCCGAGTTTCAACTGATCCGAAATCTCCCTGGCGATGGCTACCTGGTCTCCGGTGATCATCTTCACCTTGACACCCAGTTGTTTAGCGGTTTCGATGGTGGATTTTGAATCCTCTCGTGGCGGATCGAAGAGAGGGATAACGCCCAGTATCTGCCACTGCCCGGTTTCATCGGTGCGGGCCGTTCCCAAGGCCCTATACCCTTTGGCCGCGAACATATCCACCGCTTCCTCGACCTGCTTCCGGATATCCGGCGGAGGGGAAGCAAGATCCAGGATCACCTGCGGGGCGCCCTTAGCAACCTTGAAGCTCTTGCCATCGCCGCCCTTGACCTCCGCTTCCGTACGTTTATGCACCGGATCGAAGGGCTGGAAGTGTAGAACCTGGTAGGATTTCAGCACCTGCTCCTCCTTGAGGCCTCCGAGCACGGCTAAATCGATTGGGTCCTGGTTTTCGGCCCTCGAAGCCAGGGCAGCGTAAAGAATCACCTGTTCCGCGGAGTTTGAGCCTACTGTGAACGGCTCCCCTAAGGTAAGCTTGTTCTGCGTCAGTGTGCCGGTCTTGTCGGAGCAAAGCACGTCGATGCCGGCCAGCTCCTCAATGGAAGCCAGGCGGCTTACAATGGCCTGTTTGGCCGCCAGAATCCGGGCGCCCACCGCCATGGTTATGGAGAGGACGGTAGGCATGGCAACAGGAACAGCAGCCACCGTGAGAACCAATGCGAACAGAATTGTGGTCAGCATGGGATCTCCCCGGAACAGCGCCACGGTGATGATTAAAATCACGAGGACCAAAGCCAGGACGATGAGGTAATTACCGATGTGCAATATGGCTTTCTGGAAGTGACTACGAGTGTGTGCCTTTTCGACCAGCTGTGCGGTTCTGCCGAAAAAGGTGTTGTTTCCCGTACCGAATACGAATGCTTCGATTTCTCCCTGCTTGATGATGGATCCTGAATAAACGGCCTCGCCGGGTGAATGCGTCACTGGCAGCGATTCTCCGGTAAGGGCCGATTGATCGACCTCAATAGGATCTCCATCCAGAAGCCGGGCATCCGCCGGGATAATATCCCCGACGCGTAGACGGATCAGATCTCCGGGAACCAGCTCGCGTGCCGGGATCATGGTCCACTTTCCGTCCCGCCTGACTCTGGCGTTCACGGCTAATTCGGCCTTCAAAGCGGCAATTGTGTTTCCAGCCTGGAATTCTTCCCAAAACCCGATCACGCTGTTTACTACGAGTAAGGCAAGTATGATGGCAAAGTCTTCCCAGTGCCCGACTATCGCCGAGAGAACAGCAGCTACCTCGATCATCCAGGGAATTGGACCCCAGAAATAGGAGAGGAATTTGAGAACGGGATTCACCTTTTTTTCTGGCAGTTCGTTGTATCCGTATTCCGACAATCTGCCGCCAGCATCGTCGGTCGCCAGACCGTCGGTGGAAAAACCCAAGCGATCTTTCAGATCCGGCAAGGGCATTTCTGCCAATTTCTTGGCCGCGACCGGGGTCGCCTCAGCTTGCGAATGAGCTTGTTTCTTTTGCGGGCGTTTCGCGTTGGACATTAATTTCCTCCCCGAACTTTGCGGAGGCTACTGTGTCTCTATCCTCCAGTGCAAAATTGCTCGTGTGTCGGCAACTGGTTTTGCACATAGAGGCTCCACACAAAGACGGTCATTTCACTCAGCCCTCCCTGAACTGATACAAAATAGTGCACAAACCGTATGCTGTCAATGAGCGAGGCCTGGCTGTAGTGTAAACGAGCCTATGCCCTCCGGGAGCGGGAGATTGACATTGTTATTCCTCTAAAGTGATTCCTCATTCCGCCCGGACAAACTTACTAAATAGTAATGCTCATGTAAGAGGGTTGTAACTCTTCAGGCGTAATTTAACTGAAACGAGATGAAAAGAATGGATAGCGGCGAACATCTTGTGGTCATAGAAAATGAACTTGAACGTTCGCTGCGCAATGGATTGCACGAAGCACTCAAGTGGATCGAGGATCTTCCGGCAGAAACAAATATAGAATGTTTGAAAAAAACTTCTGCATACGTGGAGCTACTTTGCTTTATACTCAATTTTTCGAAATTCCTCGGATCCACGCAGACGCTGATCCTGGCCAGTATGAAGCGGAGAAAGGTTCTGCCGAAACGACAGCACTTCGAAAAAGCAGAAAGGGCTGGTCTATACCGCAGCAACCTTCAGCCTCACCCAGGCTCGCACAATACGAGCGAGGTAAGCGCAGGATAGTCCCTGTCGAAGTGATGCCCTCCCGGTAGTAACTGGATCAGGTACAACCGCATGCCAGAGAACCCGGGTCAAGAACTTCAACCGGCTGATCTTTGTCGCTAATTCAATCCTCGATCTGGATAACGCCCAGAAGATCATGAAGGAGGCTGATTCACGTGTCGAACCAGTCGCTCCACGACGCACATATACACATTGCCCTGAATGAACTATACTCTAATTCAAAGATTATTTCGAGATTGTTGAACAGCCTCAATTATACCTGAGATAAAACGAATAAGCGGACGGTGGATTTGACAAGAGAATGGGAGGCGATGCGTATCGGGACGGGGGGCGAGCAAACTCAGGTTGACGGAGTTATCCGCTGCGAAGAACTAACGAAGCGCTATCGTGATGGCGACATCCTGGCGGTGGACCGGCTGGACTTGATGGTGCATCGTGGGGAGATCCTGGGGTTGCTCGGGCCCAATGGCGCAGGGAAATCGACAACCGTCGGTATGCTCACTACCTTGGTGGTCCCGACAAGTGGCAAGGCGAGTGTGGCGGGCGTTGATGTCATTGCACATCCGGCGCTCGTCAAACAGGTAATCGGTGTTGTAGCTCAGACGAACAACCTAGATCGAGCCCTGACCGTCTGGGAGAACCTTTACTATCACGGCCGCTTTTTCGGAATGAGCGCCGGAGAAAGTCGAGAAGCGGCCGATAGGCTTCTGGTTGAGTTCCGTCTCAGCGAACGGGCCAAGTCGGAGATAGTGTCCATATCAGGCGGTATGGCAAAAAGACTCCAGGTGGCCCGGGCACTGTTGCACCGCCCGTCAGTGCTTTTTCTCGACGAGCCAACAGCCGGTCTCGACCCACAAAGCCGCATCGCCCTGTGGGAGATTCTCCGCAACTTGCACAGCCAGGGGCAGACCATTCTTATAACCACCCATTACATGGAGGAGGCAGCTTCACTGTGCGATCGGCTGGCCATTATGGACCACGGCCGCATTCTAGCCATCGGCACCGCCGAGAGTCTGAAGGAAGCAATTGGAGCGGATAGAATCGTTACTGTGTCAGCCGTCGGCGATCTTGATGCTCTAGCTCGACTTCTCCAGGACCGCGTCGAAGGGGCGACTAAAACTCAGCGAGTCAACAACACCATCCAACTCCACATAAAAGGTGCGACAGGCGTGCTGCCCAAGGTGGTTGCCATCGCCGAGCGGGGAGGATTTGATATCACCGACTTGTCTGTGATAGAGCCCACGATAGAAACTGTTTTTATCACCCTTACCGGAGAGGAGCTACGCGACTGATGACGTCGATGAGTCCTGCACCAAATACCCAATCAGCCAGGGCTATCCGGCCAGCGGCCGGAGCCAGCCTTGTAGCCTTCACCGCTCTGTTGCTGCGCGACCTTACGGTGCTGAAAAAGAACTTGGGGATTTTTACAGCACGCACCCTGATCCAGCCTTTTCTCTTAGTCTTCGTTTTCCTGTACGTATTCCCGCAGATAGGTCAGGGCATTGGCGGAGGCGGTGGTCTCAGCGGCGAATCGTCGTTCGCTACCGTGCTGGTGGCCGGGGTGCTCGCACTATCGATCATGTTCCAAGGAATCCAAGCGGTGGCTCTGCCTTTGGCCAACGAGTTCGGCTACACTAAAGAGATCGAGGACCGTGTGCTCGCACCACTTCCGGTTGCGCTTGTGGCAGTCGGCAAGGTCGTCGCTGGAGCCATTCAAGGTCTTATAGCCGCGACTATCGTGTTCCCTATCGGTGCGATTATCCATGCCCGGGGCGTGCATCCAAACCTGTCAGTGCATTGGGCAGTACTGCTTACGCTTCTACCTCTCACCAGCATCATGACCTCAAGTCTCGGCTTATTATTGGGTACACGCATCTCGCCCCGCAACATCGGCATTATGTTCGGTTTTATTGTCCTGCCTATAACATTTCTTGGCGGCACCTATTACCCATGGGCTACTCTGTCAGCCATCAAGATCGGCGGCCTTCCCTGGCTGCAGGTGTTGGTGTGCCTCAATCCGCTCATCTATGTAACCGAGGGTTTCAGGGCCGCTCTGACCACAGCGCCCCACATGGAACTGTATGTGATATACCCGGTACTTATAGCGCTGTGCGCTCTTTTCCTATGGCTCGGAATCAGGGGTTTCTACAGAAGGGTCCTAGGATAGGAATCTGATCACCACCGCAAAGGTGGCACATTCCAAGATCGAGGTCAGACTGCCGTTCGGAACAAGGCGGATACTATATTCGACCTAAGTCCCATCACCACATCACAGCGTCATTGACATGAGACCCCACGCGTAGTAACCCATACAGAGTACTATGGCTGTTTCCGTGCAACATTTGCTCACTCAATACGGTTACTGGGCGATTTTTTTTGCGATTTTTTTCGAGGACTTCGGGATCCCGGTTCCTGGAGAAACCTTGCTGATCACCGCTTCGATCTTCGCCTCCCAGGGAAAGCTCCACCTCCCTCTGCTTTTACTCTTCGCCTGGAGCGCAGCCGTGCTCGGCGACAACGTCGGTTTCCTGATCGGTCACTTCGGAGGAAGGAGATTGCTGCAACGCTTCGGGCGCTACATCTTCATCACCCCGGCCAGGCTTGAGCGGGCCGAAACGTTGTTCAGGAAACGAGGCGGCTGGATTGTTATAGTAGCGCGGTTCTTGGAGGTCTTCCGTCAGCTCAACGGAATCCTCGCGGGAACTGTCGGCATGCCCTGGCGGCGCTTCATTCTGTTCAACGCTCTGGGTGCAGCAGGATGGGTCTGTTTCTGGTCGACCCTGTTCTACTTTTTCGGGGGACGAGTCCATCAGATCGTCGTCTTGTTCAAGCGATACGAGCTTCCTGCTGTCATGATCGGCGCGGTTGCCGGTCTGGCAGTTCTAGCCGTTCTGATTGTTCACTGGAGGCGATCCAAGCATAATCGCAGAGCCTGAACTCTACGCCCGTTCCAGGCTTGAAGCCACCCTCCGGGCCGGTGAGGAGCCCAGATCCAAAGGGGCTAGAAATGAACTCTGCCAATTTTCAGCTTGAGGTGGCGCTCAACCGCGGTCAGATACACACCGAGAGCGATCGAGAGGAATTTTGACTCCGCCGAATCGGCCCTGCTGGTCAAGATTACCGGACAGATCGCCCCAAGAACGATTCCTGCCACCCGGGCTCCGGCAAAATAGACCAGGCTTTTTACCAGTATGTTTCCCGCTTCGATACAAGGGACCAGAAGGATATCCGCCACGCCCGCAACAGGCCCGCCAATTCCTTTGTGTGCAGCCGCTTCCTCGGAAACCGCGTTGTCCAGAGCGAAGGGTCCGTCTACGAGGCAATGGGGAGAGAACTGCCGCCTTTCCCCCATGGTGTGAAGGCAGGTGGCATCCACCGTGGCAGGCATGGCCGGATTGAGGAGCTCCACGGCGGCCAGGGCGGCAACCCGAGGCTCCTCGTAGCCGAGAGCATGCGCCAGATGTACAGCATTCAGTACGATCTGCGCCTTCTGCTCCAGATCCGGGGCGATATTCATGGCGGAATCGGTGATGAAGAGGAAACCTTCGCGTCCGGACAGCTCTGCCGCAAACACATGGCTCATGAGCACCCCTGCTCTCAGCCCATGCTCCCGGTGGAGCACGGCCCGCAGATAATCGTCAGTGTGCAGGTAGCCTTTCATCACCAGATCGGCCTTACCATCGGCTACGAGACTGACGGCGGTCGCGGCCGCCTCCAGGTCGTCTCGCCGATCTATAACCGTCAGGTTGTCCAGACGGAGCTGTCGCTTTTCGGCAATCTCCCTGATCTTCGCCTCATCACCCACGAGCAATGCTTCGGCCACGTGCTCTTGGGTAGCTCTGACAGCTGCCTCCAGCACCGTGTGATCCTGAGCGGCGGCGATGGCCACCCGTTTGACCGGATAACTCGCTATTTCGACCAACAGGGTTGAGAAGTTGAGCATAGAATGTTCCTCCGTGGATTACAGCCGTCACAACACCGAGGGCACCAATTACCACCCGCTGAGAAATTGCACCGTCAGCCCGCCAGACATTCCGATCGCGATGCCACGCACGGTTTCACTGGCAGTGAAAAGCTCGTCCTCGTGCGGGCTGCCTAGTATATCATACTCCGAGAATGATCATCGGTTCCAGAACGGTCATACGTAAAAATACAAAGTTGTAGGTTTTTATGTCCTGGTAAAAGGTTTTGCGCTTTTCCCTTGATGAACTCGTTCTCCGAGGTGTAGGATATCACGGAGTTTGGAAGGACGGAACGATGGCGGCATCACTGAAACCGGCGTATCTCGAAAAGGTGGATCAACGCGGCGATTACGACGTGTGGATTGTCGACGGCAGCTACATACGCGGCCACATCGACGAAGAGTTCACGAACTTCGGTCAACACTACCGATATACCTACATTCCCTTGAAGGAGTTCTGGATCGACCAAGAGGCAGAGCACGATGAACGACAGTTCTTCATACAGCACCTGCTAACGGAATTCGATCTGATGAACAAGGGCGTCCCTTACCAGGAGGCCCTTTCGGAAGCGGACAGAAGCGAGAGGAAAGAAAGAAGACACGTCGGCGACGTACGAAAACTGACCCACCACGGCCGCAGTCTTCCAGACGGCCATGACGTGCACGAACGATTGTGGAAGAAATTGGAAAGCGGTCTGACCGTCTGGATCGTCAACGGGAGGCTGGTACGCAGCGTCTTCGACATAGATTTCACTGCCGGCGGCCACGATTACGTATACGAGTTTGTCCCCGAAAATGAAGTCTGGATCGATGACGCGATCGTGGAGCAGGAAAGAGGCTATGTTCTTCTCCACGAGCTTCATGAACGCAACCGCATGTCCAAAGGATGGCCTTACAGCAGGGCGCACGCAGAGTCCAGTCGTCTGGAATACCGCTGCCGCCATCATCCTGATGAGCTGCACGATGCTTTAGCAGTCGAAGGTTGGGCGTGAGAACGCGCTCCTTCTCAAGGAACGAGTAGACCTTGACGTCGTGATTTAGTCGCCAGGAAATAAACTTTAGAAGCCGCCGTCAACTGGTTAGAATGAGAATAGCATAGCTCAATTGCACAAAAGATTGCCCGTTCCTCGAAAATGTAGAAAAGGATGAGTAATACCTTCGAAGCTGTTACGAAGGACGCGGTTGTGTGTTTCGAACCGGCATATAACCGTTCCGGGTTTAAACGCTCCGCTACGATCCAGCAGCAGAAATCTTATTGTCTCGCCTATCGCTGCTAATCATCAACGGATCCCGTGAACTAGACCTTGTGAGCCAGGCGGGATCACACTACCTATACCTACCGAGATCCAACTCTCCGCCTGGCCTGCGGATTCCCGTAGTGGGTCAGGAAACTCTTGGGCACAAGTTTGCAGTAACAGAGGATACTCAATCTGTGTCAGCAGTTTGGACTTTATGTCGCTGACGGGAGTCCTTAGACCTACTTAGCAGCTTTGCGAACTCTTGCCCGTCGAGTACCTCTACCTTGAGCAGCTCCTCGGCAATCTTTTCGATCGACC
>CAZPQC010000012.1:0-46781 GCA_964588525.1 uncultured Spirochaetaceae bacterium | reverse complement strand
TTCCCCAGCCCCTGTCCTCCATAGAGACCAAAGAAGCCCTGCGGCTGGACTCCGGACTGAGCGAGGTGAACCGCGTTCTCGGCGGGGGGATCATGAAGGGCTCGGTGGCGCTGCTGGCCGGAGAGCCGGGGATCGGCAAGTCGACGCTGATGCTGCAGCTGGCAGCCGGTATTCAGAGCACGGGGCGCGTTCTCTATATTTCCGGGGAAGAATCCCCGGTGCAGATCCGGCTGCGGGCGGACAGGTTGGGCGCATCCGGCAGCAGGATCGAGATATTCTCGGAAACCGAGCTCTCCGCCCTGCTGCGGGTCTGCCAGAACGTCAAACCGATCGTGGTGATCCTGGATTCCATCCAGACAGTGTATTCCGAGGATATCGGCAACGTGCCCGGGACGGTGAATCAGATCAAGCTCTGCGCCCAGGAGTTGATCGACTGGGCAAAATCCCACGGAGCAGCGTTGTTCCTGGTGGGGCATGTGACCAAGGAGGGGTACATCGCAGGGCCCAAGATCGTGGAGCACATGGTGGACACGGTGCTGTACTTCGATTCGGGCAATGCCGAGATACGTATTCTCCACTGTGCGAAAAACCGCTTCGGGTCGGTCGATGAGATCGGCATCTTCGAGATGGGGGAGAAGGGGCTTGATCAGGTAGAAAATCCGGCATCGGTGTTTCTCTCCAGTCGGGTGGGAGAGCAGCCTCCCGGGATAGCCGTGGCGCCGGTGTACGAAGGATCCCGAATCCTGCTTGTAGAGATCCAAAGTCTGGTCGTGCCGGCCAAGGGCGGCGTATCCAGGGTTTTTTCCGAACGAATCGACTCGGCCAGGGTTTCCCGCATGGCTGCGGTGCTGGAAAAACATCTGAAGGTTCGGCTGTCCGATCAGGATATCTACGTCAACGTCGGGGGCGGGATACGCATCAGCGAAGTCGGGGTCGACCTGTCCCTCTGCCTGTCTCTGTATTCGGCCCGAATCAGCCAGCCGATTCCCTCGCTCACAGCCATTGTCGGGGAGATCAGCCTGGCCGGGGAGGTGCATCCTGTCGGCCATATGGACCGCCGTATTAGAGCGGTGCAGGAAATGGGGTTTTCCCGGCTCATTTCTCCTCCTCCGAAAGAAAAAGAATTGAAGCTCCCGGAGTTCTGCTTTCCCGTTTCTTCCCTGGCCGAGGCGGCCAGAACCGGATTTCAGTCATGAGAGCACGCGTCGGCAAAGACAAGTTATCTCTGGCTCTCCTCCTCTGTGTTCTCATGGGGTCGTTTGTCCTCGGACCGCTGGGATCCGTTTTCGCCGAGTTCGATGAACCGCCCCAGGGGACGGAACCGGCAGGAACTCAGCCGACGGAGCCGACCATGCACCGTGACGGAAACACGTTACGGGGACGGGCTATGGACGCCGAGGGCAGTCTCGATCCGCGGGAAAGCGATCGGGAAACCGCTATGATGGATAATCTCCGACGGGGCGTTCTCCTATCCGTTTCCTGGATCTTTCTCGTCGTGGGTCTGATCCTGGTCGCCCTGACCTTGCGGAGAACCTACATCTGGCTGACGGCGGTGCGGAAGGCCAGGGTACCGCCGACGCGATACTTCAACCTTCAGCTCCAGGTACGAGGTCGGGATGGAGATATCGGCCTGCACAATTTCGACTACTACCCGGTGGTAGTTGCGGCTTCCGGAACTGCGGATCTGCTGCTTCCCGATGTCGCGGACTCCCGAGCGAGATTCCGCATCGATTACCGCCAGGGCCAGGCCCATCTGCTTTCGGATTCATCGATTATCGTCAACGGTGTGCCCAGACAGAAGAAGGCTCTGAAGCAGGATGATCGGATCATTTTCGGACCTTACAGGCTCATGTTCAAGGATGCTTCTATCCGGGAGCAATCAGCCCCGATCCCGGGAATGCCTGTCTTTGTCTGGCAGTTTCCCATCGTGGCGCTGTTGCTGGCCCTATCGATCCTTTTCAAACAGGCCGGTGCCGTTTCGGAAGACACGATACTGTTGGCCAAGGCTGTCGAGCTGCAGAGCGTGGAGCTACAGAGCGCCGAGCTGCGGGCCGCCGAGCCGCAGAGCGTGGAGCTACAGAGCGTGGAGCTGCAGAGCGCCGGGCAACACAGTGCGGTCGCGGCGGGTACTGAACAGAGCAGCGAGCAGTTGGATAGATTGGCAGCCGCAGAAGTTGCTCATGAACGGGTACCCTTACTGCAGAAGCTGCGCTGGCTTTTCAACGGGCGGAGCGCGGAGGAGGTTCGGTTTGCAGAGACCGAAGCTCCGCGGCAGAGGTTGGCGGATGTTTCGGTTGAGCGGCCGGTGAATCAGGAGTCCGCTGCAGCGCAAAGACCCCAGGTGCAGAAACCCCAGGTGCAGGAACCCCAGGCGAACGAGCCCCAGGCGCAGAAGCCCGCAGGGGTCGCGGTCGCAAAGGCGGATTCCGCTCTCAAGCAAACGGCTCCGGAAGAACGAATCAATCCCCGATCGACGGAAGGACTGGCAAGCTCCGTCCCCTCGAAAATGGAAAATCAACTGCCGCCGAGTGCGGTGGAAGATGCAACCCCGTCAAGCCGGAAGGTGGTGTTGTCACAGCCGCTTCCGGTTAGAAGGCCGGTCCCGAGCACGGAACCGCCGATCGAGACAGCCGCGGTGGTTCCGGCGCCGCGATCAATCGATACTTCTCCAGTGAAGGAGGAGGCATCGACGCCGTCCCGGCGCAGTGAAACCCCACAGCCGCCCGTGCTCCAGGCTTCCGTGCTTGGAACCATTGCACCGCCCGGCGTGCAGAACAAGGGGATCAATCCGCTGGAGGGCCTGAGTTTTGCCAAAGCGAGAACGGCGCCGGAGATCGGCAGAGTCAAGGTTCGGGTTATCCCTCCCGGTCGCCAGCCTGAGTATTTCAAGGCGGATATTCTGTTTATCCATGCCCATCCGGACGATGAGAGCATCGATTTCGGTTCCCTGATGGCTAAGGCTTCCCGTTCGAACAAGAGGATCGTTACTCTTCTGTTTACGGATGGAGAATCGGGATTGGACCTATATCCTGAGAGAAAGGTGGGAGACATCTATCCCGCTCGGGATCTCACCGGCAAAGCCCTGTCCCAAGTCCGGGTTGTGGAAGCTACCCGGGCTCTGTCGATTCTAGGCTCGGAGATGTACGTCCGTTGGGGCCTGGTGAACCGACCCTACAACACGAAGAGAGATGAAGTTCCGCCCGATGAAGTCATCCGCGGCTGGGGGGGGGAGGATCTGCTGGTTGAAAAACTGATCGAAGTTCTGGAAGGGTTCCGGCCCACGATTGTTGTTTCTCCGGATCGACATTCCAAGGCGTATGAGCATTTCGAGCACGAGGCGGTGGGACAGGTGGTCCAGACGGCCCTTGAGCGTCTTCGTCGCGACGAGGGTAAATCCTTCGTGAGGGGGTATCTCGTATCGATCGATCCCTATCAGGCGGATCGCTATAGCGGCGTAACGAATGTGGAT
This sequence comes from uncultured Spirochaetaceae bacterium, assembly GCA_964588525.1. Classification (GTDB taxonomy): domain Bacteria; phylum Spirochaetota; class Spirochaetia; order SZUA-6; family DRHE01; genus JAFGQJ01. The sequence goes on along the minus strand of CAZPQC010000012.1, from coordinate 43,312 downwards.
GCCCAGGCTCGGGACGGTGAATCCGGATTGGCCTACAGATCGATTCAGGCACTTGCCCTGAAGGAACACGTTACCCAGAGGGATGCCTCGGTGATAGGCGTGAACCGATTGTCCCACCTGCCCGAGGAGTTCTACAAAGTTCTATACTGGGATCTGGATCTGTCCATCGAGGAGTACCTGAAGTAGCACTTCCCTGGCGGCTGGATTGCGCGCCATAGTCATGAAAACAGCGCGGCGATGCCCTGCTCCGTGGCGGCACAGATCCCTCGCTCCGTAATGAGTCCCGTGACCAGGCGGGAGGGTGTGACGTCGAAGGCGTAGTTCGCTGCCGGGCTTTCCGCCGGCAGGATGCGGACTTCGGTGATCTCCCCGCCATGCTTCAGCGCGCCTGCCACGAAGCCGACCTCCTCGGGGTCCCGTTCCTCTATCGGGATCTCGGCGATCCCGTCGCGGATGTTCCAGTCGATGCTCGAGGAGGGCAGGGCGACGTAGAAGGGAACGCCGTTGTCCCGGGCAGCCAAGGCTTTGAGGTACGTCCCGATCTTGTTGGCCACATCCCCGGTGCGGGTGGTGCGGTCCGAGCCCACGATCACCAGATCCACCTGGCCGTGCTGCATCAGGTGGCCCCCGGCGTTGTCGACGATCACCGTATGGGGCACACCGGCCTGGGCCAGTTCCCAGGCGGTCAGTCGAGCGCCCTGATTCCGGGGGCGGGTCTCGTCCACCCAAACGTGGAGCGGAATGCTCCGGCGGTGCGCTTCATAGATCGGAGAGGTGGCCGTTCCGTGGCGCACGCAGGCCAGCCAGCCGGCGTTGCAGTGGGTCAGTACATTGACGGCGCTCTGTTTCTTTTTGTGGATTTCTTCGATCAGAGCGACCCCGTGTTCCCCGATCAGACGGCAGCTTTCGATATCCTCCGCTTCGATTTCCCGGGCGGTAGCCAGCGCCGCGGCGATCCGCCGCTTCGGATCGTCGATATCCCGCAAAGCCTTCAGCTGGCGTTCCACCGCCCAGGCCAGATTGACGGCGGTGGGGCGGGTGGCTAGAAGAAGACCGGCGGCCTCGCCAAAACTCTCTGAGGATCCGGAACCTGTGTCTTGGCGGCAGGCCAGATACATGCCGTAGGCCGCGGCTACGCCGATCAGCGGCGCGCCCCTCAGATGCATCTCCCGTATTGCGGCACACATCTGCCCGAGACCGTCTATCTCCTCGATAACCAGCCGATGGGGGAGCTGGCGTTGATCGATGATGCTCACCGTCTCGTTTTTTTCCGAGAACCAGATCGACTGCAGCTCCGTTTTCTCCGGCACGCTTCTACCTGCTTTTCGAACAAGATGATGGGTGTGATTGGCTCCCGACCAATCGGGACCCCCAAGTATAGCTGAAGTTCCTTCTGTTGATAAGCGCACCCTCTTGCATGTATTCTGCAAGGGTTATGAGCAGTCTGGTATGGATCGAGTTGGATCGGGAGGCTCCGGACCACAACCTGCGGGAGCTGCGTAAGGGATTGGGGAAAGGTACGATCCTCTGTGCCGTGGTCAAGGCCAACGCCTATGGCCACGGCGTGAAGCAGGTGGTTCCCCTGTTTCGTTCTGCTGACTGGTTTGCCGTCAATTCTCTGGAGGAGGGAATCGAGCTGCGGGAGCTCGCAGAGCGGCGCCCCATCCTGGTCCTCGGCCACGTGCCCCTGGCCGATCTCGGGGAGGCGGTACGGCACAGTCTGGATCTCACGGTATACAACCGCGAGACCCTCGAGGCACTGGCCCGCCTGGATCTCCCGGGCAGCGCACCGGCTCGGCTGCATCTCAAGGTGGAAACCGGCACGGGGCGTCAGGGAATCCTGCCGGAGCAGGTCGAGGGTTTCGTCGAACAGCTTCAGGCCGTGCCGGAGGCCGGACTGGTGGGGCTATCCACCCATTTCGCCAATATCGAGGACACGCTGAATCACGACTATGCCCAGTCCCAACTCGATCGCTTTCAGCAAACGCTCAAGATTCTGGACGGTTTGAAGATGCGGCCTGAGTTTGTCCACACCGCGGCCACGGCGGCGGCGATCCTCTTCGACAAGACCCACTTCAACCTGGTTCGCGCCGGCATCGGCATCTACGGTCTTTGGCCCTCGCGGGAAACCTACCTCTCTACTCTTCTCGGGCACCGAACGGTTCCGGATCTGCGTCCCGTCCTCACCTGGAAAACACGGATCGTCCAGATCAAGAATCTTCCCGAGGGCAGCTACATCGGCTACGGCTGCACCTATCGGGCTACCCGCCCGATCCGTGTGGGGGTGCTCCCAGTCGGCTATGCCGACGGCTACGATCGCAAGCTGGGAAATGCCGCCTACGTGCTGATCCGGGGAAAGCGCGCGCCGGTGATCGGACGGATCTGCATGAATCTGACCATGGTGGACATCAGCGACATCCCCCTAGCGGGCCTGGAGGAAGAGGCCGTGCTTCTGGGAAGTGACGGGGAGGAACGCATCAGCGCCGAGACCATGGCCGAGTGGGCCGGCACGATCAACTATGAGATCGTCACCCGCATCAGTCCCCTGCTGCCGCGGAAGGTGGTTCGAATCGCATAATACCGCCGGGGCGGTAGCGTGTAGGAAGTGGTAGTCTTCAGGCGGCGCTTTAGGTCATCGCATACCGTAGCGGCGGCGTGTGCACGAATCACCTGCTGCTTGAACCGGCCGGAACATCTGCTGTAGTGTCCAGTATATGCGACGGCTTTTCACCACGCAACCTCGTGTTTCAAAGAGCAATTTCCCGCCGAATCCATTTGCCTCGCTACTGTAAATTTCAGTATATACAAGCCATGGAAACCGCGATCATGGGTCTGCCCGGCGCGGGCAAGACCACGTTTTTTAATGCCCTCAGCGAAAGGGAATCCGGCGAGTCGGGTTACAGGGGTGGAGCTCGCAAAGCGAGCAAGGCGAATATTGCTGATGTTCAGGTTCCCGATGAGAGGGTCGAACGTCTCTACGATCTGTTCAGACCGAAGAAGAAGGCTCTGGCCACGGTGTGCTTCAAAGATCTCCAGCTCGAGTTTACCAATGGAAGGGGTATTGCTGCGGCGTGGTTGGCGGAGCTGCGTTCCGTCGATGCCCTCACCCTGGTCATCAGAGCGTTCGAGGACCAAACAGTGGCCCATCCCTTGGGCGAGGTAAACCCCGTACGGGATTTCAATCATCTTCTGGACGCTCTCGTGTTCAGCGATTACGAAGTGGCGGAGAAGAGGGTCGAACGACTGGTCAAAGAGGGGAAGAAGGGGGAGCGGGAACACCAGCGGCTGGTGAAGATCTGCGAGCATTTGGAACAGGGGCGGCTACTCGGGCAGGGCTTTTTCACCCCCGAGGATCGAAGCTTGTTTTCCGGTTTCGCATTTCTCACCGCCAAACCGCTGATCGTCGTTGCCAATACCGGAGAGCAAACCGCGGATACCCGGGCTTTGGAACAGGCGGTAGCGACTAAAGGTCTGACCTTGTTTCACATCCAGGGTAAAGCGGAAATGGAGATCGCCCAGCTCGATCCTGACGAGCAGACCGAGTTTCTCGAACATCTGGGGATCGACGAAGCAGTGAAAAACCGGTTCCTACGCACGATTTACGCCGAGCTCAATCTGGTCAGCTTTCTCACCGCCGGAGAGGATGAGGTTCGGGCCTGGAGCATTCCCCGGGATACTCCAGCGATGCGGGCAGCCGGTAAGATCCACTCGGACCTGGAAAGGGGTTTTATTCGTGCCGAGGTGGTGGAGTGGAGCAAACTGCTGGAGGCGGGCGGTTTCAAAGAGGCCAAGCGCTGCGGGGTGATGCGGCTCGAGGGTAAAGAATATCCGATCAAAGACGGCGACGTGCTCACGATCCGCTTCAATGTTTGAAATGCGGTTGAGGGTTCCTGATCCCTACTCCAATCCCACGAACACCTTGATGTACTGAAGACGCTCGTAGTATTCGGGTTTCTCGCTGACCTCCATGGACATCTTGCCGCGGAACTCTTCGATCTTCCCGTACCCGTGCTCATCCATCCAGGCGGAAAGCTCATCGCTCATTTCTTTGATCCGCCCCAATCCCTTCTGGTAGAGATTCGAACAGACCTGAACGACCTGGGCTCCGGCCAACAGCTGTTTGATCACGGCCTTTCCGTCGTGGATTCCCGTGGAAGCGGCCAGTTCGCAGCCGACCTGGGTGGAAAGGATGGCCACCCAGCGCAGGGGAACGTAGATCTCGTCGGGCGAGCTCAGATGATAGCCCGGAGTAAGCTCCAACTTCTCGATGTCGATGTCCAGCTGGTAGAAGCGGTTGAACAGCACCAGAGCTGCGGCGCCGGCGTGGCGCAGCTCGCGAGTGATCCGGGGAAGGGATGTGAAATAGGGGCCGATCTTGGCTGCGATCGGAAGCTCGACCTTGCGGCGGACCCCCTCGACGATTCGCACATAGGTCCTCTCGATCTCTTCCGCACCGTGGTCGGGGTCCGTTGGCAGGATGGCGATGTTCAGCTCGATCCCGTCCGCACCGGCTGCGGCGATTTCGGCGGCATAGCTGTTCCACCACTTAGGGGTAATGCAGTTCAGGCTGGCGATCACGGGAATCTTGACGGCCTTCTTGGCATCTCTGATGAGCTTGAGGTACTCGTCCTGCCCCAGCCGCATGCCCATCTGCCGGACATAGTCGAAAGCCTCCGGATGGGGATAGGGCCAGGAGTCCTCTTCGATCTCCTCGGTTTGGGCTTCGATCTGCTCCTCGAACAGGGATTTCAAGACCACAGCCCCGGCTCCCGAATCCTCGCAGCGCTTGATCTTCTCCACGGTGTTGGTCAGGCTCGAGCTGGATACAATGATCGGACTGCTCAGCTGCATGCCCATATAGGTTACGGATAGATCGGTCATGGGACCTCCTCCTCGCTCTTTTTTCTCACAGCGGGGCTGCGCGACCTCGCTCTTCGCGACTGCAAAGTCCTGCGAGCGTCGGGGCAAATCTTGCCCTTTTTGCGGCAAATTGTCAAAGCGTCCTGCTCAGTCAGCCGTGCAGTCGCAGATTCGCCCTCCCGTGATCTGCCGAAGTTGCTCGAAGTTCATCGGCACTCCGGAGCTGTCGGTACCTGCTGCGGGGTAGATGGTATCGTAGTTTTGCAGGCTGACATCGAGCAGGATTTCGATCCCCTCTACCCCGAAGGGACACACACCTCCAGGTTGAAAACCCGTGGCGGCATAGGTTTCCTCCGCATTGGCCATGCGGGTCTTGGCTCCGAGCGCCGCCTTGAGCTTGGCGTTCGCTACTTTTCGATCCCCCGGACAGACAACCATGAAGAAGCGCCCGTCCTTGGCCACAAACAGGAGGCTCTTGGCGATGTTGCCGACCTCCACTCCGAGTTTTTCAGCTGCCAGCACCGCGGTCGGCGTGCTGCCCGGCTCGAATTCGATGGCTTGTAGATCGTGGCGCTCCAATACTGCTCGTACTTTTTCCGGTATCATGGATCCTGATGCTGCTATGACAGAGACGTAATTTCCTCCCGAACCCGGGCGAATCCGGGCTTGAGGATATCGTAGATGATGCGGATGCGCTCATCGTAATGGACGAAGGCGGATTTCATGGCGTTGATGGTGATCTTCTCGAGATCCCGAAGATCTAGGTTGTAGTGATTCACCGCCAGCAAAAGCTCTTTGCCCGTCGTGGTTTCGCTCATCAGGCGGTTGTCGGTGCAGAGAACCACGCGGAAGTCATTGCGGTAGTATATCGGGAAGGGATGTTCGTCCAGGGTTGCCGCCGCCCCGGTGTGGATGTTGGAGGACAGGCACATCTCCATGGGAATTCGCTTGTCCCGGATGAAATGAGCCAGGGAACCCATCTTCTCGATCCGCGTGCCCTGGATCGACATATCCTCCAGCAGGCGGGTGGCGTGCCCGATCCGGTGCGCGCCGCAGTACTGGATCGCCTGCCAGATCGATTCCATACCGAAGGCTTCCCCCGCATGGATGGTGATGTTGAAGTTCATGCGACGGATGAACTCGAAGGCGTCGAGATGCTTCTTCGGCGGGTGACCGTATTCGTCTCCGGCCAGATCAAATCCCACCACCCCTTTTTCACGAAAGGCGACGGCCAGCTCCGCCGTCTCCAGACTTACGGTCTGATCCCTCATGGCACAGAGGATCAGGCCGTACTGTATGCCGGTCTTTTCTTTTCCCGCTTCCAAACCCCGTAAAACCGACTGCACCACCTTTTCCAGATTGAGGTTGCCGTGGAGGTGAAGAACCGGGGCGAATCGAACTTCCACATAGACTACGTTGTCTGCGGCAAGGTCTTCCAGAGTCTCGCGGGCGACCCGTTCCAGGGCTTCCTCCGTCTGCATCACCGAGAGCACGGTAGCGAATCCCTCCAGGTACAGGCCCAGGTTCTTGCGATCCGCGCCTCGGTGGAACCAATCCGCCAGTTTGTCCGCATTCGTCTCCGGGAGCTTGATCTTGTATTTGTTCGCAAGCTCGATAATCGTGCGCGGCCGCACGCCCCCGTCCAGATGGTCGTGGAGCTCGACTTTGGGAAGCCGCTTGATCATTTCCTCAGTAACCATGGCGTCATTTTACCGACAGCAGGGAAGATACACAAGGCGGTGACCGGTGTGCTGTTGCTGCCCCCAATGCCTATGGCACGCAGATAGCGAGGAAGGATCTCGGCAGATTCAGCGCAGCAGAGAGGTGAGATAAGGGATGCCGATGAAGGTGCCCAGGGAGCTTCCGATGCTGGAGAACAGAAAGACCAGGAGGATGTGGGTGATTCGATTGCGGAAGAACCCTCGAAAACTGAGCAGATCCTCGGGGAGGTTTTCGAAATCCGTGACCCGAGGTTTGCGCAGGGCGGCTTCGATGATGCCGGTAACCAGGCCGACTCCTATTGTCGGATTCAGGGAGGTGATCGGAGCGCCCAGAAAGGCCGCAGCGATCGTAAGGGGGTGGGCCAGGGCCAGGAGGGAGCCGATAGCCGAAAGCGTACCGTTGACCAGGATCCACTTCCACATCATGGACAGGCTCAAGCTCCAACCGGACCGGAAGAAGCCGGCTACGATCAGTCCGACGATAACTGCCGGAACCAGGTAGGGAAGAATCCGGGAGATCTTTTTTCGCGGAGGAATTGTCTCGAGAGAGGCCGTGTCGTTTTCCAGTGTACCGGCTTCCAGTGCCTGCAAATTCTCAATGATTCCCTGAACGTGACCCGCTCCGATCACCGCAACGATCTTATTGCCAACCGCGTTGTACAGCCGGGTGGCCAGATATCGATCCCGTTCATCGATCAGTACTTCCTTCACCGACGGCAGGAAAGACGAGAGTTCTTCCATCATATTCTGAAAGGCGCTCCTGTTTTTCAGTCTCTCGATCTCCTCGGCGTCGAGTTTTTCCCGCGTGAAGACGGAGCTGAGCATGGCGGCGAGCATCTTGTTTTTACCCCAGAAGCTGGAGTGCGCCCAGGCTCGACGAAGCGTGATCTGAATATCCCGGTCACAGAAACTGAAGGCTATGCCCTGTTCCTGGCACACCTGTACGGCTGTGAGCATCTCCTCTCCGGGGGATACGCCGATCTCGATGCCTAGGCGACGCTGAAACGATGAAAGAACGAGATTGGCCAGAAGCAGGAAGCCCTTTCGCTCTCTCAGCACCTGTCCGATATTCAGACTCTGCCAGTGCTGTTTCTTTATCAGGGAGTTGTAGCGCGTTTCGTCGATCTCGATACAGACCCGCTCCGGTTCTTCCTCCAGGATGACCTCCCGCACCTCGTCCACGCTCGCTCTGGAAACGTGGGCTGTGCCCACCAGGATGAATTCCCTGTCGCCGATCTGCAGGCGGGTGATGGTTTCGCTGTCCGGTTTGCTGTCCGGCTCGCCCTGGTTTGAATGCCCGGTATTTTCTGTTTTCATCGAGTTGTCCTGATCTGTGTAGGTTAGAATGTGTCAGTTTCCGGGGTAAAAAACAAGGTGTCAGTCCTAGTCCTGTGAGTCCTGGTACCCGTAACGGTGAAGCAGCTCCTCGGCGATTCTCTTCTCCGGAAGATCCCGCCGGTCGATTTCCGTGACCAGGAGCAGGTAGCGCAGGGCCGTCTCGAGTCTGTCTTCCAGCAACATACGGGATGCGATGAAGAACAGCATCTGTCCCCGCTTTAGCTTATTCTTCTCTTTGTTGGCCGCCTCTACTGTTCGCGGCTCCAGGGCCGGATCTAGAAAATAGCGGGCGATCAATGTGGGCCAGCCGCCTTCCGGGAAATCCCCCATTTGCTCACCCAGATAGGCCTTGGCTCGTTCCTGCTCGCCAAGCTGCATCCAGCTGAGTGCGGCCAGAAGGGCATAGGAGGGTTCCTCCGGCTCGTGAAGGTAGGCCTGTTGGAACGCTTCGGCGGCGGGTTGCCAATTTTCTTCGAGATAGTGCAGGACTGCAAGCGGCGCATAGGCGAAGATGTACTCGGGATTGAGCTGGAGGACCCGCTGGTAGTCGGCGATCGCCTCGGATCGTTGATCCAGTCGATCGTACAGGCCGGCCCGGTAGACGTAAGGAAGGAAGAGATCCGGATCGATCCCGATCGCCCGACTGAAATCCAGTTCCGCATCCTTGAGCCGCCGAAGCTGCAGATACTGTCTGCCCCGGTCGATATAATTCCAATAGAACTCGGGATCCAGTTCGATCGCCCTGCTTAGATCCTGAACAGCTCCTTCTCCGTTTTTCAGCGCAGCCCGGGCACGGCCACGATCGGCGAAGTTCAAAGCGTCCCCCGGATCAGCCTCGATAGCCCTGTCCAGGATTTCGATCGCCTCCGCGTATTTTTCCTGATTCAGAAGCACCACTCCAAGCCCACGCAAGGCCGCCGGTTCCGTCGGATCCGCTACCAGAGCACTCTGAAACAAATCCGCCGCCTGATCGTACTGCCCGGCATCCAGGTGAAGGGTTCCCAAGCTTGCAAGGACCGTGGGATTGGCTTCATCTATGTCCAAAGCTTGTTCAAGAAGCTGCCGCTCCCTGTCCGGATGGCCTGTAACTCTCTCCAGATAGCTGAGGGTGACAAGCACCTCGATGGTAGGTCCCGACTCGTCGATCAGCAGTTCAAGCTCGTTTCGTGCTTCCTCCGGGTAACCTGCAGCCAGCAGCAGACGGGCGAGCAGCAGCCGATCGGCCGGCGTGTCCGGAAATGACCGCAGGTAGTCCCGATACTTCTGAAGGGCGGTCCCAGGATCTCCAGCTTCTATGAATTCTTGGATCTGTTGATAGGGAGGTGGTTGTGCCGCCTCCGTGGTTTTCGGAACAGCGGCGCATCCGGAGAGATAGACGACCAGGATGAGAATACCGGCGGCGCAGCTCAAGCGCAGCAACGATGTTGAACCTTTGCTACCACGGTGATAGAATGAATCTTCCATGAAACGTAAGCTTTCCCCAATATACTATATTATTCCCGTAGTCTATATCGGCGTTATCCTTTTTTTTGTATTCATGCAGTTTCTGGCCAGGGAGGAGTTTGCAGAAAAAGTCGGGAGTCTTTCCGTGTCGGGGGTGTATGCAAAAACCCTGGGAGGCGCCCAACGTATGCGTCATCTGGAGGTGCAGTTCCACGATCTGCGGATGGAGTTTTCTCCGTCTTCCAATGCGATCGCCGGATTCGGTGCGACCCGGGAAAAGAAGCTTTCCCTGGAGTCCCTCAGTCAATTCCCCGACGGCTTTGAGCTCGCCTTGACCGATGAGCTAAGCCTGCGCTTCACGGTCGAAGGAGTTGCGGGCGACCGGGTCGTGATCACGCCGATCATTCCACCTCAGCTTCAAGGTATGAGAACCCTCTCTCTTCCCTTCAGTTCTATTGACGGTGCCTTTGCTGCGGTGAAAGGAATTCCGGTACTGGTCCAAAGCGGACCGGGGGGTACGATTTACGCGTCACTGAGAAGCGGATCACAGATCGATACGGAGAAGGGAAGATTTATCCTGGACACGGAAGCCGAAGGAACCGGCAACTCGATTATACTCGAGCGGGTTTTCGAGCAAGCAGATCCATATTTGTACTGGTTTTCTCGCGATTTCCCACTCGTAGATCAGGAGCGGTTCGCTGCAAAGGTCGAATCTTATCTCAACGGAGCTTACCGGTACTGGAGCGGAGTGTTCGTCAGCAATCCCGGCAGCCGGGCTTTGATCGGAGAGCTCGGGATCTCCCTGATCTCCGAGGCGATCAAGCGGGGTGAGTATCGCAGGACCTTAGCCGTGCTGTCGCGAAATCTGCGTCAGCTGCTTGCCGAAAATGCGGACAATCCGGAGCTGTACAACAGCGCGGCTTATTTGGGCAATCTCTCGTCTTTTCTGGCCGCACGTCAGGATAGTGCGGCCCAGGAGATCCAGAGGATCACCGGTTTGATCACGGCAGCCGATCTGGCGGTTTTCGAAACACCCCGGTTGTTGCGATTCATTCTCAATCATGCTCCCTTTTCTCTGGCCGAGGAAGTACTGCGCCTGGCCGACAGTGTTCAGCTGGAAAAAGCGGATGTGGCTACCCTGATTCATCTCGTCAATACATATTTGGAGGCGGTTGAGTATCTGGATGTGGCGGAGGCTACCTCTGCAAGGATATCCGAAATCATCGATCGCTTTATTCTCCCGACGATCGCCAAGACGCCTCAAGGACTCTTTTTGAGCATATCGTCGACGGGGCAGGTCTCGGAAGCCGATATCTACGAGTCGGTTCTCACGGGCAATACGTTGATAAAAGCCGGCAGTGCCCTGTCCAGAGGCTCCTACGCGGCTATCGGCCGAACCCTCATCTATTCGGCATTGGATCTGGCTGATACGGAGGGGTTTCTGCCGAGCCGGGTTCGGATTCAAAACGGGAAAGTCGAGCCGGCCGGAGATACGATATCTCCGCAATCGATCTACGATTTCCTGCCTGGCTCAGACTACACTCCCAAGGAATATCCCCTGTACGCCTACCTGTATCCGGGAAGTTGGGTATGGACGGTTTCCCGCATAATGGAGGTGAAAATCGACGATGCCCAGTATCGATTTGTGTTCTCCTTCCCGGTCGGTGATACCCATTATCTGCTGATCCAGGGGATTCGACCGCTGTCATCCATGATCATGCACGGGATTCCCTGGAAACCGGATCCCGAGTATTTCCGCTACACCGATGGCTGGTCGTACGATGAAGCGACGCAAACCCTGTACGTGAAGCTGACCCACCGCCTCGAAAGCGAAGAGCTGGTGCTGAACTACTGAATCGCCTCGATCAGTTTTTTCGTCAGCTCCGCCGTGCCGTCCGGGCTGCCCGTTGGCCTGGCCTGGTGTGGACAGGTTCCTGAGGTAATCACCAGACCGTCCTGGACCACTCCGGTACCGTCGTAGATGCCCTCCGGAATGAGGGGGGAGCCCATACGCGTAGCGCTTGCCGTTCAACAGGCCGGCGCGGGCCTGGAGGATTGCTGCCGCGTGCCCGCCCCCCATCAAAGAGTGGCTCCTACTTCGGTGGAACGTTGGAGTTGAAACAGTCCCGGTAGATGCGCCAGGAGCCGTCTTCCTGCCGCCGGAAGAGGGTGAGGAACTTGCCGTCGACACTCACCTTGTTGTTATTGATCGTCCTGTCCGAGGTGTAGGTGCCGCGACAGTAGGCGAACTCCCCGATGATGACCATTTCTTCAACGTTGATGTTCATCGTGTGGATCTTCATCATCGAAAAAGCTTTCGGGTACACCTCGTCCAACACCTTCTTCGGTCGTGCCGCGGTATCCGGCGGCAGCTGGATCCCGTTCTCGTCCCAGAGGGACAGCCACAGGGCGGCGTCTCCAGTTGTTGCCGCTTTGGCGTAGTTCTTCCAGATCTCCTGGATCGCCGCCATGTCGGCCTCTTCTCTACCCTTCTGTACTGTGGCGCAACTTCCCAGGAACAGAACTGCACCTGTCAGCAGCACAAAAAGCACGCGAACCACCATCTTACCCATTTTTTTCTCCTCCTCATACCGATTGTGTTGCCCGGAGTGGGAATGCCAAAACCGCTTTTATAGATTCATCACGGTACCTGTCGTGCCGCAATCCACTCCAACTGTTATAAATGCTAACGGTTGTCCTTACCCAATGATGCCATAACAGCCTAACTGACTATCGTTTCAAAAACGTTTCAAGAGCTTGTCCCGTGCGACAGTTTCCGGCTAAAATCGTTTAGAATTAGCATGAAGTGCAGCGCCTCGCTGCTACAGCGCATCCTACCTCTGAAGCTGAACAGCGAAGGACGGGCGTGTGTACAGGCTGAAAATATATTTGCTTGGACCGCCGAGGGTTGAGCTCGCGGATGCCGTGCTCTGCTTTCCGCGGCGCAAAGTCCTTGCTCTCCTCGCCTATCTCGCCATGACCGCCACAAGCCACAGCCGAGATGTCCTCGCCGAGCTGTTGTACCCAAGGACTGACCGAGCTCACGCCCGCGCGAACCTGCGCCAGACGATTTCCCATCTCCAGAGCATCCTCGGCAAAGATTGGCTGATAACGGACAGGAACGGGGTCTGTCTGCCCCCTACACGCCAGTGGTGGATTGACGTCGATGCCTACCGCCGACTGGTCAAACAGGCGGCGATGTCAGACAATGGCGCTCCGCTGCTGCGTCGTGCGGCGAGGCTATATCGGGGGGAGTTCCTCTCCGGATTCTACCTGAGAGACAGCCCAGCCTTCGAGGACTGGCAGCTCTTTCAGGCCGAAGACCTCAGGCAGGAACAAGCAAATGTGCTTGCGCGTCTGGTTGAGGACCATCAGCTTCGCGGAAAATACTGGCAGGCTCTGGCCTGCTGCCGCAGCTGTTTGGAGCTGGATCCTCTGGATGAGGCAGTCCACCGTCGGCTGATGAGCATTTACGCTCTTTGCGGAATGTGGACCTCGGCGCTGAAGCAGTACATCCGCTGCCGCACTATACTGGATAGAGAACTTGGCGAAATCCCGGAAGCCGAAACTGAATCGCTGTATGCCGAAATTCTACGGCGCCGCCCTCGCCCCTACAAATCGGGGCCGCTCAGGAATGGGGCTTCCCTGCTGCTTGGGCGGGAAGAGGCACTACCGGCCCAACCCCTTCCGCGATTGCGCGGTCGGGCAACTGGCGGTTTGTATGCGGCATCTCTGGTGGGCCGCGAGACGGAGCTCAAGGCGATTTGTGAGCTCCTGATGGATCCGGGAGTGAAGATCTTCACGCTGACAGGGCCCGGTGGTACGGGTAAGACTAGCCTGGCTCTGCACGCGGCTGCCCAGCTTCCGGACAGGTTTGCGGATGGAGTATTTTTCGTCGATCTGGCGGCAGTGCGGGATCCCGACGCTGTGGTGCCGGCCATCGCCATGGCGCTTGAACTGCGCGAACCGACAGGGCGGGCACAATCCCTGGCGGAAGTCCTTAGTGCATTTCTCATCGGTCGCCGCGCTCTTCTAGTGCTGGACAACTTCGAACAGGTCAAATCCGCGGCCGGGCAGATCGCGGAGATCCTTGACGCTGCCGCTGACTGCAAGACCCTCGTCACCAGCCGGGAGTGCGTTCACTTTCCGGGCGATCATATGTTCCCCGTTCCACCGCTAAGCCTCCCCGATGCAGACAATTGCTACGCGGGCGTTGAACGCTCCGAAGCAGCTCGCCTGTTCGCAGCGAGGGCTGCTGCGGTGCGGCCCGGTTTTGCTTTGTGCGAAGAAAATGCCAATGCCGTGGCGGAGATCTGTCGACGATTGGACGGTCTGCCTTTGGCCATCGAGTTGGCCGCCTCCCGCCTGCGTGTCCTTGCCCTCGTGGACTTGGTGACCAGGCTCACAGACCGGCTGCAGCTCCTCAGGGGGGAACCGGCGGATTTGCCGGCACGGCAGTGTAACCTGCAGGCCACCCTCGACTGGAGCTACGAGCTTCTGAGTCCGGAGGAGAAGCGGCTGTTTGTCAGCCTGGCCGTGTTCAGCGGCGGCTTTTCTGTGCATGCCGCCGAACAGGTATGCAGGGAGCCGGGACACAGGACGGACGTCGTGGAGCAGCTGGCATCCCTGGTGGACAAGAGCCTGTTGATTCGGGAGGAGGTCAAGGAGCAGGCCCGGCTGCGGATGCTGGAGACCATACACGAGTATTGCCGACTGCACTTCGGAGATAGGCAGGAGGCGGAGATTGTCCGGGAGCGCCACGCCGGCTACTTTCTGGAGTTCGCCGAAGGGGCCGCGGCCGAGCTGCGCGGTCCGGAGCAGATGATCTGGATGGAACGACTGGAAATGGAGAACAGCAACCTCCAGGAGGCGATGTCCTGGTTTCTCGCCCGCGGCAGAATCGGAGAAGCCCTGCGTTTCGGTGTGGCTCTGCGTTGGTTCTGGTACCGGTCCGGACACTTCAGTTACGGCAGGAGGCATTTGGAGCAGGCCCTTTCTGCTGCCCCGGAAGCCACGGTGCTGCGCGAGCGTGCATTGCACACGCTGGGCTGGCTCGAGTTCGTACAGGGTATTTGGACACAAGCACGCCTCTTGTACAAGGATGGCCTGCATCTGGCTCGTCGGCTTAGAGACCGTGAAGGGGAGTGCCTGCTTCTGTCCCATCTCGGCGTCGCCGAGCGATGGCTCGGTCGATGGAATTACGGAACGGCCCACGTAGAACAGGCCGTGCGTCTGGCCAGGCGTCTGGGTTACCCGGAGCTCCTGGGAAATGCCCTGATCTGGGCCTACGGTACCACCGGGGGACGCTTCGAAGGCAGAGCTCCGCAGGCAGAGCTCACGGAGGCTGTGGCCCTTTGCCGGCGGGCTGGGGATCTATGGGGAGTCTCATCAGCCCTAAATGGGCTGGGGGATCTCTACCGAGAGCTTGGCGACTGGCAGCAAGCACGTCCCCCGTACGAAGAAGCTCTGACCGGGTTTCGGGAACTCAACGATCGCTGGATGACTGCCTGGACCCTGGAAGGACTAGGCCGGGCAGCCCGCCTGGCGGGCGAGCACCGTAAGGCTGGGCGCTGCTTCCGGGAAGCCCTCGAGCTCTTTCAACTGCTCGGCGATCGGGGCAATACTGCTTTGATGCTCAACCGGCTGGCCCTATTGGCTCGTGCCCAAGGTAACCACAACCGGGCCGCCTGCCTGCTGGCGGCCTCTGCAAACATACAAACCTCTCTGCTCGGCCCCGAGGCAGCCCAACGCCTGCAGCAGGAGATGGAACTGGCTGCGGCGGCGGCCGAGTACAAAAATATTTACGCCGCCAGCTGGGTCCGCGGCCAGACCATGGGCCTGGAGCGGGCGATCGGTTTCGCGCGAGCCGGTGCCAAGGTGCGACGAACCGTACCTGCTGCCGATTCCGCTCGCGACAGAAGACCCGTGTAGATATTGATCGAACATGGGGGCTCCTCCTCTGTACATGAATCCGTAGTCCCGGCTTGCAGATAGCAGCAGTTGCCGTTACGCATCTCTATTCTTACATTGGAGGTATGAGCGACAAAACTGCAATACTGGATGTCAACGGCGCAAATTGCGCCTCTTGCGTATATGCCATAGAGCACCTGGGAAGAAAAATCCAGGGAGTTACGGACATAAAGGTGGATGCGGCACATCAGGAGATCCATGTGCGGTATGAGGGAAACCCCGGTTCACTGGAACGGATCAGCGAAGTTGTGCGCCGTCTGGGCTATGACGCCAAAGTGCGTTGGGAGAGCGTGCAATAAGCACCCGCATTCCGCGAGGCTGTTGCCAGACTGCTGCTCAGCCAATATACTTTCTGTCCGGACAGCGGGCTATGAGAAAACCACCGGAACGGACACTTCTGCGTCTTCTCCATCACAACTGGAACAGGAGAACTCTCAGTAGTGTCTCCTACATCTGTGAACACTTTCTGTTCAGGGGCTGCTTCAGCGATATAGAGGTGGTCGGTCTGGAGCGCATACTGGAAAAGGTCAGGGCCGGGACGCGGTTGATCTTCATTCCCGATCACCAGAGCGAGTATGATTGGCTGCTGCTGCAGAGCAAGCTGTTCCTGAACGACATCCGGACCGTGATACAAGCCGGGGACAATCTGTTCATCGGGCCTCTTGACCCGATCTTGCGCGGCTGCGGCGCGTTCATGAGTGTTCGGAACAAACACTCTTTCTACTCCGGTCACTGGCTGTACAATCTCTTGGCAAAATATGCGGGGAAACGGCCGATCGTGATCGATCGGGACAGCTACAACAGGTTGTACGTGAAACAGCTGAAGCGTATTTTCGGCCGGGAACGGTACAACCTGCTCGTATTTCCCGGCTACGAAACCGATCCGTATTCCGGAATAGTCAAGTACGGCCGTTCGTACAGCGGGATGTTTAATCCGCTGTCACCGTACGTGTTTATCATTGTTTCCAAGGTTTTGAGGGAGTTGGGGATTAGGAATGCCGAATATATACCGGTGTCCGTATCCTACGAGCGAGTGCCCGAAGACGTGTTGTTTCGGGAGTTCCGTGCCAAGACCCATAGACCGGCGATGGCGAAGTACATCTACGACCACTACTACACATTTTTCAAGGCTCCCTATTCCAAGGAACTCCGTCAGGAAAAATCACGGGTTTGCATAAAGTTCGGAGAGGGGATTCCCACGGATTTCCGCGGCCGGGCCAGAGAGTTTGCCGAGACCGTGCGCTACGAAATAGCCAAGCTCACCCGCGTATACGAGACCGCCCTGATCTTTCATTCTATCGAAAATCGCTTCACCCTCTCCAAGAGGGACTTGAAGCTCAACGTTGTTCACAACATTCGGAAATTGCAGAGCCTGGACATCGATTGTTCTCCCCTGCGTACGGGTCCCGACCGCTACCTGTCCATCGACAGCATGCTCAAGCGCGTCGAAAATCTGTTCAATTTTCGCGAGAGACCGGTCGTGCCGCTGAAGTCCTACCTCACCATGGAGCACGACAAGAACGAGGTGTTCATTCACAACCCCCATCTGGCCGCTTACTACGGAAACAAGCTCAACTATATCCTCAGCAGGACCGAGGAAGCGAGGGTGTCACCCGCCGCATCCGCAGGTGGGATCCGGGTTGGTCGCGACCTTACCGGCGGGGTGCGAGCCAGGCCGCGTCGAAATACTTGAGCACTCTCAATGCTCGGAGGGTGTTCCAGCGGCTCGGAGCACCGACTTGCTCCATTCGGCGATTGCATCCTCCATCCGCCGATCGTAGTCGACTCCTGCGGCCCGAAAGTAGTCCAGGGCTCGCAGGATGTCGTAGCGCCACCGAGAGGGATAGGAGAGCATCAGCATCTTCTTGTCGATGACCTCACCGCTGTGATCCGAACGGAACAGCCTGTGTCGGGGGATGAACTCCCGGCTCTCCCGCTCGGCCCCCCGGAGCGCTCTGAGGCGATTGGTATAGCCGTTTCGGGCATATCCTCTGCCGAGAGATTCACATTATGGAGTGTATCAGCTCTCAGCCCTTGCTGTCTCGGGTGTTACTTGTTCGGGTCCCAGGAGAGGTTGACGCCGAATTCGTGTTTGTTCTCGCCGACCACAGTGCTCTCGGGGCCTAGCGGGGCTCGCAGAATGGCCCGATAGCGGCCGTTCAGATGTACTTGGGGATTGATTCGTGACTCGAAGCGCAATCCCGCCGTGTAGATCTGCTGAATTTTCTCTGAGTTCTCGTACAGGTCGAAAACGCTTTGGAAGGAGGGGATTATCTTCAGCTGGTCCAGGAGCTTGAAGGTGAGCTCTGTTTTTACCCGCAGGCTGGTGAGGTCCTTGGGCTTGTTGTAGGAATCCAGCTCATTGTACAGCGTCCATTTGGAACGGAACTCCGCAGTCCAGCGAAGGCGATCGGTGATGTCCCAGATGTAGTTGGGATTCAGGTAAAAGTACCTGTAGTTGTCACTCGGCTCGTCGTAGAGTTTGAAGAGGACCGCGGTGTAGAGATTCGTCGTGAACTCCTTGCTCCACTGCTCTTTGATTCTGAAGGTGATTTTGTGACGCTGAGAGTCGAATAGCGACTCATCATCCGGTTCATCCTCCAGTTCCTCGATTTCCGTACCTCCTTCGTAGCGCAGGAAGAACACCGGACACTTGATTTCCTGGGCTGAAGCCAGTACAGCCGGGAGAAGAAAAACGGCAGTCCACAGTAAGATTCGCTTCATCTGAACAATCCTCCTCAGCAAATTTGGGTCGATTCATTATAGATCCCTTGCGTAAGATTACAATTTCTTGTAGCCGGGCCTTCGGTACTGTATGATGTGTGCTGTTTGCGCAACTATAGGTCAAAATCTTTCAGCTTGAGTTGGCGTAAAGGGCCCAAATCTTATGGGAGTGAAAAGCAATGTGTCGGAATCCAGAACGAACGATCAGATACGCTAGGGGGGGCGGCAGATGAAGATCCTCTGCTACGGGGACTCCAATACCTGGGGATTCAGTCCGATAAACGGGTCCCGCTTCCCCGAAGATATCCGTTGGCCCGGTGTTTTGCGCCGCTGTTTGGGAGAGGGTTTTACGGTCATCGACAACGCCCGGGATATCCAGGCATCGTTGCCTGTCCTCGTTTTGGCACCGCTTCCCGTAAATGTCGGTCGGGACTACCATGCCTATTACCACGAGCAGATCGATAAATCCTTCGACCTGATCGCGGCATTTGAGAATCTGTCCGCTCAGAAGGGTTGTCATTTCTTGGATCCGTCTCAGGTGATCTCTGCGAGCAGGCACGATGGTGTTCACATCGAAGCCGAGGAGCACATTAAATTGGGCCTGCATCTGTGTGTGATCGTGCGGGATCTGATCTCCGGTGGCGATTCCCCGCCACACCGGCAGCCGGGCTTGTAAAATGAGGATCTGTCCGACGGAAGGTTTACCGAGAGGGGATGAAGCTATGGAAATCGTCGCGCTGAAGGAACAGGACCTCCCGGATCTGACTCAACTGTACCGGCAGTTCCGCGGGGAGGAATCCTGCTTGGAGGATATGCGGAAAACCTTCCGCAGGCTTCGGAAAAACGCGAACTATACCCTTCTCGGTGTTAAAGCGGGGGGACGTCTGGTTGCATCGATCATGGGCATTCTCTGCGAGGAGCTGCACGGCCAGTGTCGGCCCTTCATGGTGGTCACCGACGAAGTCCAGGAGAAGGAGTGAGGCATAACTTCGCAGCAGCTTGGTTTTTCAAACCTCGATATTCGTTATAGTAATTAAAGGAAGAGGTGCTGTAATAAAGATTGGAGACCGACGGATGAGAAACATCGCAATTCTGGTCTTTGATGACGCGGAGGTGCTCGATTTCCGCGGGTATCTCGGCCGGGATCGACATGTGCCTGTACCTGGCTGCCAGATTGCATGGTGAGGGCACGGCGGGTCGAACCGCCCGCTACATGGAATATTCCTGGGATAACGAAACAGGGGGTTGAGCCTAATGGAGAAGTTTGAACTCACCAGTAGTGCTTTTAAAAACGAAGGAAATATTCCGGATCTCTACACCTGCCGGGGAAAGAATATCTCCCCGCCACTTTCCTTCCGTAACCCACCTGCAGCGACCAAGAGCTATGCCTTGGTCATGGTAGACCTGGATACACCCATCGGTACGATCACCCACTGGGTGGTGTACAACATTCCCGCTGATTTTGGGGAGTTGGCTGAGGCGCTCCCGTCCTGCAGGCTCCTGGCAGACGGTTTTAACCAGGGGAGGAACGGGATGTTTCGTTTCGGCTATATGGGTCCCTGCCCGCCGTGGGGCAGGCATCGCTACCTCTTCCGCCTCTTTGCGCTGGATAGGACGCTGCCAACGGAGGGTGCGCTCAACAAGAGAAAATTGCTGCGTTCGGTGGAAACCCATGTCCTGGCGGAGGCGGCGCTTCTGGGGTATTATCCAGAGAAGAGGTAGAAGGCAAGAGAAGACGAATCGATGAGTGATGCCTTGGTGGCTCTGGCCCGCGCTCTACGCGAAGAGCAATCGGATATCGACGCCCTGGCGAAGATGGTCACGGGGAACGACGAGGCCGTGAAATTGGTGATCGACGGTCTGACCTTGCCGGTCGAAACGTACAGGTACAACTGCAACAGGGTGATCGTCAAGGTGGCCGGGATTGCCCCTCGGGATGTGTATCCCTACTGGGATTATGTAGGGGAGCTTCTGGAAAGCGCCAATACCTACCACCGCTGTTCGGCGATCAACATCCTGCCCCACCTGATCCCCGCGGACGGAGGATCCAAATTCGACCAGATTTTCGACAGGTTCTTCAGCCGACTGGATGATGAGAGTGTAATCCCGCCGTGTTACGTCGCCAGAAATTGCCCCACCATCGTTTCCCACCGTCCGGACCTGGTCCAGCGAATCGTGAACAGGTTGCTGGCCATCGACGCCACCCACCACAAACCGGGGCGAAAGGATCTGATCAAGGCCGATATCATCCTGGCTTTGGACCTGTTGTACGATCGGTTGGAAAACCAGCCCGAGGTGCTTCGATTCGTGGAGGCCCAGCTGAACTGCAGCAGCCCGAAAACCAGGAAGGCCGCCAAGACGTTTCTGGAGAAGCACCGCGAATCTGGAGGGATGGGCACGCCGACATGAACTGCAGGATCGGCTGCGGTGCCTGTTGCATAGCCCTGTCCATCTCCTCCCCCATCCCCGGGATGCCCGGCGGAAAAGCTGCGGGAGTACGCTGCGTGCAGCTGAGTACGGATAATCTCTGCCTGCTGTTTGGGAAACCGGAGAGGCCCGCGGTGTGCGTCAATCTGAAACCCTCCAGGCAGATGTGTGGATCCGATAGGGAGGAAGCTTTGGACTATCTACGGGATCTGGAAGAGGCGACAAAACCAGCCTCTTGAAAAATTTATTAAAAATTGAGCTGATTCTCGCGGGTGTCGATTTACCTGTATGCGGGATAGTTGTAGCTAGGCAGCAATAAAAACGAAATCAGTCGGAAGTCTATTCGTCCTGCTCCTCGTCTTCGGATTCTTCTTCCGTTTCTTCCTCGGATTCAACTTCCAGTCCCAGGTACTCGGCTACCAGAGACTCCTCGTCCTGCTCGCCCCTATGGAGTTTTCGTTCTTCCTTGGCCTTTTTCTTCTTCTGTTTCGCCAGTTCTCGGCGTCTTTTCTGTGCGCTGTATCCGGAACGTCTTGACAATATATTCCCCTTTCCTATTGTTCTTCAGTATATATAATGGGATCAGAGGAGGTCAATCGCACGATGGCTTCGCCCCCGGTAAAACTCGCTCTTCATGTCGAGTCCCTCGAGCAATGGCGGCGCCGTCTTGCAAAAAACAGCGGGAAGGCTTGCAGCCCGGCCAAATATTCGCTTTTCTTACCTCCCCCTCTCCTTTTATAATACGACGAACTGACAGACGGCGAATTGACAAAGACCCGTGAGCGTAAAAACCTACTTCGCTGCGCCTGAGAGAGCGAGGCCGGCGGAAATTCGAAGGCAACATCAAAACTGTCCGAAGTACATACCCTCTCAAACGTACTTTCGGCTGAGAACGGCACCCTGGAGGTGCAGAAAAATCTGATCAGCCCCGGAGAGCTCATCGACCACGTTGTCAGGCTTTTTGTCCATGACGAGCTCGCCGAGGGGAAACATATCGAGATCGCTCCATTCTCCGAGTCGCTGTCCTTCATCAACGACGAATCGACCCTGCGCCGCGTGCTGGTAAACGCCGTGAAGAACGCTCTGGGCACCTACAGCATGAAGCTGCTGACCGAAGAATATTTGGGAGGCCAGGTGTCGTTCCGCTCATCCGAACAAGAGGGAACCACCTTCATCTTTGTGATCCCGAATCGGGGAGCGGGGTGAGGGTCTTAACCATGGTCACGGTTCGGCCGAAGGATCGGTTGATCTGTTCTCCGGTTTGGCGGTATCCCTTCCCCCGGTAGAACGAAACAGCTGTCAGGCTGGAGTCGACTGTGAGCTTTTGCCTACCTTCGGCTCTGGCCTGGTTCTCCACAAAATCCAGCAGCTCGCCTCCGACACCGCTTCCCTGTTTGTCCGGGGATACGAAGAAGTTATACACCTTGTCACCTTCCAACCCGATCGTACCCAGCAAGACCCCGTGCTCCTCGAGGATGTAGATCCTTCTATTCCCGGCTAAAACGCGGAGCTGATCCGGTGAGAATGCGTTCAATAAATTTCCGATGATCTCCAGGTCGTAATCAACCAGGTTGGAAACGAGCAGAGTGTTTTGGATCAGGGCGCTGACTCGCTGGAGGTCTCGCTCCTCTATTAGCCGGATCATCCCTCGTTATTCCTATACATCCTTTCAAGCCCCTCGTGTCAAGGTGATGGACGGCACGCTCTGGAAAAAAACAGCTATTTGTGCTAGAATCAGCGCTCTCGAGTCAAGGGGTTATTCGAGAAAATAAAACAACAATGTAGAGAACAAACCTGTGGGCTCCAACAACGAAGCGGCTGAGACGAAAAAAGACACAATCGACTTCATTCGCGCCATCGTCAATGAAGATATTCGGAACAACAAACGGGGAGGGCGCGTTCACACCCGCTTCCCGCCGGAACCAAACGGTTATCTGCATATCGGGCATGCCAAATCGATCTGCCTGAACTTCGGCATTGCCGCCGAGTATTCGGGTTTGTGCAACCTGCGTTTTGACGACACCAATCCCACAAAAGAGGAGGTGGAATACGTCGATTCGATAAAGGAAGACGTTCGCTGGCTCGGCTTCGACTGGGATGATCGGGAGTACTACGCCTCGGATTATTTTCAGCAGCTTCACGATTTCGCCGTTCGTTTGATCAAAGACGGAAAGGCGTACGTGGACAGCCTGACGGCCGAGCAGATCCGGGAATACCGGGGAACTCTGACCGAGCCGGGAACAAACAGCCCCTATCGTGACCGTTCGGTGGAGGAGAATCTCGAGCTGTTCGAGGGCATGCGGGCCGGAAAGTTCAAAGAGGGTGAGCACGTGCTGCGGGCGAAGATCGATATGAGCTCCCCCAATCTGAATATGCGCGACCCCACGATCTATCGAATTCGTTTCACCCCCCATCACCGCACTGGATCGAAGTGGTGCATCTACCCGATGTACGACTACGCCCATCCCCTCTCAGACGCGATCGAAGGAATCAGCCACTCGATCTGTACCCTCGAGTTCGAGAACAACAGGCCCTTGTACGACTGGTTCGTTGCTCAGTTGGATTTCGAGGAACCCCCGCAGCAGATCGAATTTGCCCGTCTCAACTTGAGCTATACGATCATGAGCAAGCGCAAGCTGCTTCAGCTGGTCCGGGAGAAAATCGTCGACGGCTGGGATGATCCGCGAATGCCCACTCTGTCGGGGATGCGCCGCCGCGGGTATACGCCGGAAGCGATCAGGGCTTTTGCCGATCGCGTCGGTGTATCGAAGACGAACAGCACGGTGGATCTGTCTCTTCTGGAGTATTTCATCCGCGAGGATTTGAATAAAAGAGCTCCCCGGGTGATGGCCGTGCTGCGCCCGTTGAAGATGATTATCGATGATTATCCGGAAGGACAGTCCGAGGAGCTCGAGGCTGAGAACAATCCCGAGGATCCTGCCGCCGGGAGCCGGATCCTGCCTTTCGGACGAATCCTGTACATCGAGCAGGAGGATTTTCGCGAAGATCCGCCGAAGAAGTACTTCCGCTTATCCCCGGGCCGGGAGGTGCGGTTGAAACATGCCTACTACGTTACCTGCACCGGGGTTGTGAAAAACGAGAGCACGGGAGAAATCCGGGAGGTCCACTGTACCTACGACCCGGACACCCGTGGCGGCTGGTCCGAAGACGGACGCAAGGTGAGAGGGACCCTGCACTGGGTTTCGGCGGAGCATGCCCTGGATGCGGAGGTTCGTCTCTATGACGTTTTGTTCACCAAAGAGAATCCGGACGAGGTGGGGGAAGGGGCGGATTTTCGAGACAACCTGAATCCGGACTCTCTGGAGGTGCTCAACGGTGTGAAGGTGGAACGTTCCCTCGGGGATGCCGAAGCGGGAAGGCGATATCAATTCTTGAGGCAAGGTTACTTCTGTGCGGATCCGGATTCACGGAACAACGGGCTGGTTTTCAATCGGACCGTGACACTTCGCGATACTTGGGCTAAGATAGAGAAGTCGCTGCAGAACGGGAACCAAGGCGGAGGCACCGAATGAACTATCTGCACTACAAAGTGAATGCGGGACCGACGAAAATTATAAAGGTCTCCCTTTCCGACAGCGCGAATGTGCGGCTTCTCGATACCCTGAACTACTACAAGTACCGACTGGGAAAATCGTACCAGAGCAGCAGCGAGCATACTGACAAGATAGCCTGCACCTTCACACCGCCCCACAAGGGAGAATGGCACGTTATAGTGGATCTTGCCGGCCAGGGCCCCGAGGTGCGGGCGTTTGTGGAGGTCGTAGACGGTGCTCAGAAGTTGTGAAATAATACACACCCACGAGGGGAGGTTTTGATGCCCAACACAAAGGACGAACTTGCAGAAAAGAAGCGTGTGCTACAGGAGCTGATTCGGGCTCGTTCCAAGGCCACCTGTTCTTCGGTGATTTCTACGGAAATCGATGTACGCAGGGAAACGGAGATCGAAGAGCTCGAAGAGCAGATCCAAGCGCTGGAGAAGAAGATCAAGGCCAAATAGCCGCTGCAGATGAAAATAACCACACAACTCCTCGTGATCTTTTCGGCTGTATGGGTGTGTAGCGCCTGCCTTCCTCAGAGAGCTGTCGGCACCGGAGAGAGATCACCCGCAACGCTTCCTCGTAGCGGGCAGGAGGGATCGAATCCGGAGGTCCAGACCGCCACCTTCGCTCTGGGGTGATTCTGGGGAGCGGATGCCCAGTTCGGGCAGCTGCCGGGGGTCGTTCGTACGCGGGTCGGATACGCCGGGGGAACCACGGACAATCCGACCTATCATCGGATCGGGGATCACTCGGAGACGATCCAGATCGACTACGATCCCTCGGTGATCTCCTACGCGCAGCTCCTCGATGTGTTCTGGGGCGCTCACAATCCGAGAGCCCCGTCCTTTTCCCGTCAGTACCGATCTGCGATATTCTTTCACGATGGCGAGCAGCAGCGGCTAGCCGAGGAAAGCAAGAAACGGCAACAGAAGGATGGACGGATCTATACGGATATCGAGCCGCTCTCCGAGTTCTATTTGGCTGAAGACTATCACCAGAAGTACTACCTGCGCGGCGTAGGCTTACTGATGGAGGAGATGAAGGCGATGTATCCGCAGGAACGGCAGTTCGTAGATTCCACGACTGCAGCTCGCTTGAACGGGTATGTCGGCGGTTTCGGTACACTGGAGCAGCTGGAGGGGGAGCTGGAATCCTTCGGGTTGTCGGAGCAGGCCGAGAAGTATATCAGAGAACGGGTGTCCCGAAGATAATCTCACCCCAAAACCTCGAGTATCTCACCCACAATCTCGTAGTGACCGAAGGGAGGCATCAGGCACGCTCCGGCAAACATGCCGCGGGCATCCTGCAGGAGCTCCCGGCTCATGAGGATGCCCTCCGCTGCCGGATCCCGGGCGCCGCCCATGCGCCGGCGGACGTGCTTCGGGACCGAGATCCCGCTGACCTTTTCATGGAGGAACTCTGCGTGTCGGGGAGTGCGGAGCGGCAGGATGCCCAGCACGATCGGTACACCCATAGACCCGATAGCATCGGCAATCTGCTCGGCCGATTCTTTGGTAAACACAGGCTGGGTTACGGCGAACTGTGCTCCCCGGCGGATTTTCTCCTGCAGTCGTTTTGTTTCCCGTTTCAACCCTTGAGTCTCCGGATGGGGATCGAAGACCACCCCCGTACAGAGCCCGGCCTCCCGGGCCGATTCCACCAGAGCGAAGACATCCAGATCCCGAACCGCGGTGGTTCTGTAACGCAGGCGGTAGGAGATGGTGTCCCCGGTGGCGACCAGGACCGTGTCGATCCCCAGAGCCCGGCCGCCCCAGAGCAGGCCCTGCAGGCTCAAGGCGTTGTGATCCCGGGTGGTGCAGTGGAGCATCGCCGGTTTCCGGAGCGTGCGGTAAATCAGGGTGCAGAGCGCCAGAGCGCTCATGTGGGCTTTGGCTACGGGATTGGTGGCCACGCTGTATCCAAAAAAAAGCGATGGATCCAAGCCCGCGAGCGCGTCCAGCAGTGGATCCGGCTCCGGGCCGCTCGGGGGTACCACCTCGACGGTGACCGTGAAATTCTTCTCGAGGGCCTGTAACAGCGAAGACACGGCCCCAAGTATAACGCGGGCTATCCGGTTGCTGTCAATTGCGGGTGAACATGTTATATTCTGATCAAATGAAACGCCTTTGGATTGCAGCGGTAGTGCTTCTCAGTGCGGCGATGATCCAGTCCCAACAGATCGATCTTCCCCTCCTGGGCCGGGCAGCCCTCAACATCTTTTCCGCCATGACCTTCTATCAGGATGAAGGAAGCGTTCTGACCGACGGGATATCCCAGACCAGGAACCGGCTGGTGCGGATAGACCTCGAGACGGGCCGGGTCAGCGAATACTTCGAGATTCATCGCTTCCTCGGGGCGGTGGAAGACAGGCTCCTGGTCTCTACGGTTGATCGGCAGCACATCTTGCAGCTCCGCTTCGTCGATCCTTCGAGCCTTACCGACACGAGCGGCCCCGCCTGGAAGATCCCCATCGATTGGGCATTGCTTCAAGGCCCCGAGGGGACTCTGTACTCCGCCCGTCTGGACAACCGCGGCATCTACACACCGTATCGCTTCAGCCCGCAGGATCAGAGGCAGCTTTGGCTCGACATTCAAGGGGTTCCCACCTCCCTGACCCGGGATACGCTGCACCTCCTGATTCACAACCCCGACACCGGAGAGATCTTCATCTGGAGTACCGAGAAAAAGGCTGTTCGTGCCCGCCTTCGGAGCAGCGATCCCACCGGACAGGTTCGTTTTCTAACCAACAGCGTTCTGTTGCTGCCGCCGCAGTACGACGGGCAGGAACGTTGGCGGCTGTACAATGTGGAGGGTACCGAGGTCGGAGAGGTGGCCTTCCGTATTCCCGGTGCGGACCCGCTGTTTTTTTGGTTTACCCCGGACCTGAGGCGCGCCGTTGTGTGTGTTCGGGGACAGGTGAATCCCGAGACTGTCGTGGTGAACACGGAGAGCTTTCGAAAGTGGTTGGAGCGGGAGGGACATCTGTTCATACCCACTCATGGAGTCTTGAACGACAGCAGGGTACGGGTGCGCGCCCATCCAACCCTCGGTGCGGAGATCCTCGGTCACCTGGAGCGAGGCGACCGAGTCGAGGTTCTAGAGCGCAGCGGACTGCGGGAGAGCATCGGGGAGATGAATGACTATTGGTATCGGATCCGTACAGAGGACGGCCTGGCGGGTTGGGCCTACGGCCACTTTATCGATCTGCAATGAACTTTCTCGACCTGGTCAATAGCCGTCAGAGTGTCCGCCGCTATGCGGACAGGCCCGTGGAGCGGGAGAAGATCGAGCTGTGCCTGGAGGCGGCCAGGCTGGCACCCTCCACTTCGAACTCCCAGCCCTGGAAGTTCATCGTGGTGGACGAGCCGGGCTTGAAATCCACGGTTGCCGCGGAAACAGTCGCGCCTTTTCGCGCCTTCAATACCTTCACCAATCAGGTGCCGGTCCTGGTGGCGGTGATGATCGATCGGGCAAATCTGGAGGTCAGAACGGGAAAAGTTCTGCGCCGCTTCGATTATTCCCTGATCGACATCGGGATCGCCACGGAGCACTTCTGCCTGCAGGCCGCGGAGCTCGGTCTGGGTACCTGCATCCTCGGCTGGTTCGACGAGAGAGCCATGAAAAAGCTGCTGCACGTGCCGCGGAACCGGCGCATCTATCTTATGATCGCCCTGGGCTATCCTCAAGCCGATCAGGTTCGCCCGAAGCAAAGGAAAGCACTCGATCAGATCCGCAGCTACAATCGCTACGAATAGACGCCGGGCTCGCCAACCTGACTCTGAATTCATATAACACAACGCGTTAAGCCGTTTGAAAGCAACCCGATCTTCGATTACCATTGATGTTGCAAGTGAAAAATCAGACAAAAGGGGGCGAGCACATGGCGCTTGTTTTAAGAAGCTCTGCGGTCGAGTCGGGAGGCAGGATCCCTCAAACCTATACCTGTGACGGGCGGGACGTTTCCCCGCCGTTGCGGTGGGACAAGACACCCCAGGGGACCAAGAGTTTTGCCCTGATTTGCGACGATCCCGATGCTCCCATGGGAACCTGGGTCCACTGGGTCATCTACAACATCCCTGCGGAGACGGATCGACTTCCCGAAGCCGTTCCTTCCACCGAGCGGCTGGACAACGGAGCACTTCAGGGCAGTAATGATTTCGGCAGGACCGGCTACGGCGGTCCCTGTCCGCCCAGAGGAAAACCCCACAGGTACTTCTTTCGTCTCTACGCCCTGGATGGGCAGCTGTCCGGGGCGGCGGGATTGACCAAGAAGGCCTTGCTCAACCAGATGCAGGGACACATCCTGGAAACGTCGGAGTTCTACGGCTTGTACGGCCGGGGTTGATCCGGGCGGATGAGGATCCCGCTGCGATTCGTGGCTCAGATGATCCCGAGGTGCTCCCGAGCGAGCTCAGCAGGTCAGATGCAGGGCTGCGACCACCTTTTTCCCCGCGCTCAGCTCGTTGTAGAGCTTCACGGCTTTGGCGGTGGGTGCGGCACGTACCTCGATTCCCAGCCGACTCAGCTGTTCGATCAGGTCGTTTCCGACTGACATAAGACCCGGTTTGCCCTTACCTATCACCAGCACCTCCGGCTGATAGCGGAGCACTTCCCGCAGATCCTCCATACAGAGGTTGTGTCCCTCCTTTCGCCACCAGGAGGAGTCCACCCGGTCCGGATAGATGATCACGTCCGATGTGTAGCGCCTTCCGTTTACGGTAATGCTGCCGAAGGAGTAGGAATCGATCATGTTAGACCTCGACGACTGAGTCCAGATTAGTGGGTCCCGGGTCCTCGGTCAAGAGCAGCGGCCCTGCGCTTCTTTTCAGCGTCACCCCGATAGGGTAAGGTATGAGCGGACGAACACAATCATGCAGACGGACCATCGACTGAGGATCGCCGATGCCAGGGATCTGTCGTGGATCGACAACGACAGTATAGACCTGGTGGTCACCTCTCCCCCCTATCCGATGATCGAGATGTGGGATGAGCTTTTCCTCCGCCTGGAGCCGAACATCCGGGAAGCCATGGCGGGGGGGGACGGGCAGGCCTGTTTCCAGGCCATGCACGCACTTTTGGATCCTGTCTGGCGGGAGTTGTACCGGGTGCTGCGGGCGGGCGGGATGCTCTGCATCAATGTAGGGGATGCCACGCGGAGTCTCGGGCCGGGTTTTCGCCTCTACCCCAACCATGCCCGGATCATCTCCTCCTGCACCGCTACAGGATTTCAGATGCTGCCGGAGATCCTCTGGAGAAAACAGACCAACGCTCCCAACAAGTTCCTCGGTTCCGGTACCCTGCCTCCGGGAGCGTACGTTACCCTGGAGCACGAGTGGATCCTCGTCTTCCGCAAATCGACACCCAGGCTCTTTCCCACGGCCGAGGAGCGCAGGAACAGGCGGGAGAGCGCCTTTTTCTGGGAGGAGCGGAACGTCTGGTTCTCCGATGTTTGGGATTTCAAGGGGACTCGTCAGCATCTGGGTGAGCGGGACGGGGGCAAGTCGAGCGCGCCCCGCCGGAACGCCCGCAGCCGCAGCGCCGCCTTTCCGTTCGAGATGGCCTATCGGCTCATCAACATGTTTTCGGTAAAGGGGGATCGGATCCTGGATCCCTTCGCCGGCTGCGGAACCACCATGCTGGCGGCGATGTGCGCGGCTCGTAACTCGATCGCCGTGGAGATCGAGGAGACTCTGATCCCCTTCATCCAGGCTCAGGTGAATGAGATCATCCCCTCGGCGAACAGGCGGATTCTCGACCGGCTGGAACGGCACCGTTTGTTCACCGAGGAATGTCGTCGCGGCGGACGGGAGTTGAAATATACGAACCGGTTCTACGACTGCCCCGTTGTGAGCCGCCAGGAGCGGGAGATCCTGATCGGCTTCCTCTCCTCGTTGATCCGGGTCGACGATCTTCACTGGCGGATCGACTACTCGCCGGATCTCTCGCTTCGACTCTGAGCGCCTGAAAAGCTTCAGGTTCTACAGCAGATGCCGCAGCCTGGGGATCCACTCCGCCAGATCGATGGGCGTGTCGCAGCGAAGCGCCTGGCCGCTTCGAAGCAGAAACAGAAAGGTGCGGATCTCTCCTTTGTTCTGCTCCCCCAAGGCCAGCCGGTACAGCGCCAACTGGCACTCATGCTCCCCGGGAGAGTAGCTTCGATCGGTTTTGAAATCAACCAGATACAACCGGTCCCGCCACTGGAAGGCCAGATCGATCTGACCGTTGATGTAAAATGGCCCCTGTTCGTCTTCGTACAGGTACAGGAACGGCAATTCTCTTTCCACCCGGGTCGCCTGCATGCTCAAAGCCCCCAGCTCGGAGTCGAAGAAGTTGCGACACAGGACCACGGCGCTGCTCAGAAGACGTTCCCGGTGCTCCCTGGGAATCCGGGTCCAATCCGGTTCGGGGGGTATTCCGTGGGGATCCGGGCCCCACTGTGCCAGGAGTTGATGCGTCAGGCTTCCGAAGCGGGTCTCCAGGTCCAGTTCCTTCAGCAGGTCATCGGCATCGATCGCCGGCAGATGTCGGATTGCAGCGATCGGTTTTCGTTTCCCGAGCCGCTGCCGCACAAGGGGATCCAGCTGGGCGCATAGCTCGGTCACCGAAACCTCGCGTTTTGATACGGTTCTGCGGATCGACGGCCCGGCGTACAATGCATCCCGCTCGGCCGCGCCGATCCGTCCCGCCGTCTGATATTTCCCGTTCAGCTCGGCCCAGCTCAAGCTCTCGATGTGGTGGATTTCAACGTTCGAATCTTTCCCTCCTTCGGAGCCGTTCGTCAGGGACTGTTCGTCCAAATCCATTCCTCGGAGCAGAAGATTCAGGTGAGCCCTGGGACTGCTCCTGTTCTTCTGTTTATGGGTCCCCGCTAGAATCAAATGGGATTGCGCGCGGGTAAGGGCGACGTACAGCAAACGTTTTATCTCCGCCAGTTCCTCGTTTTCCGACTCCTGTTCGCCGATTTCGGTGAAGTAGTTCCGGGAGCCCAGATTGACGGTGATGCCGTACTGGGAGGAGATATAGTAGGGGCTGGAAGCGTGGCGGCGGTACCGGCCCAAATTGCCCATGTCGGCCAGAACCACGATCGGGAACTCCAGACCCTTGGATCTGTGGATGGTGAGCAGCTTGACACCGGGAAGGCGGGGTTTGAGCACGGTGATATCGTCGATTCGTTCGTACCTGCCCAGGTTCCGGCGCAGGAAGTCGAGGAACACGGCCAGGCTGTCTCCCTGCCGGTCGGCGCGTTCGGCCAGCTTGACCATGTAGTCGTAGTATTCCAGGTAGTTGTGGTTTCGGGGATTGCGGAGAATCGTGTAGCGGTAGCCGTGGCGGTACCAGAGGCGGTGAAAGATCTCGGCAATCGGAGCTCGATCCACCGCATCCCGCACCGACAGGTAGATCTCTGCGCCCCGCTGGAGGCGGAGTCGATCCTCAGTGCTCATCTCGATCTTCTCGAGATGGGAGAACGGTTCCGCTTCATGCCCTTCGCCGGCCAGGAGGAGACGGATCAACGTTTCATCACCGATGTTTACGAAGGGCGATCGAAGGATTCCCGCGTAGGCGGCACGGTCCTCCGGATAGACGGCCAGCTGCAGCAGCAGGTAGAAGTCGTTGATCGGCGCCTCCGTAAACAGACTCCGGAGATTGTCCGTAGCGTAGGGTACGTCGAAGTAACGGAACATCCGCTCGTAGTGGATCTGATTGCCCGTGGAGCGCAGCAGCACGGCGAAATCGTCATAGCCGGCCGGACGGATCCCCTTCTGCGAGGCAACGGGCAGCGTTTTTCCCTCTACGCTCCGGCGAATGAAACGGACCACGGCATGGGCCTCTGCCAGATTGGCCGGAGCGTAATCCGGCTCCGGATGCTGCTCTTGATTTCCGTAAAACAGGTGGATCTGAGCCGGCGCACCGCGCTGCGGGCCGCCCTTCGTCATCCTCTGGTAGCGGGCCTCGTACCCGGCTCGGGCGTCCGCCATTACGGAGGAGAAGACCGTGTTCACCAACTCGATCAATTCGGTTTCGCTTCGGTAGTTGTGCTCCAAAGAGATAGTCCGGCCGCCGGCGGCCCTCAGCTCTTCGTGAAGAGACTTGAACACGGCTACTTCCGCGCCCCGGAAGCGGTAAATCGACTGCTTTTCATCGCCGACGAACAGCAGCTTGTCCGGCTCCAGATCCGAAGCGGGGGGTACGCCGTCGTGCAGAGAGTCGAGCCTTTCAGCCAGAAGAAACAGCAGGTCTTTCTGCAGCCGGTTGTTGTCCTGGAACTCGTCGATCATGATGTAGCGATACTTGGTTTTGTAGAACTGCCTGAGCGCTTTGTCCTGGATCAATGCTTCTACGGCGAGCTTGGCAGCATCCTGAAAGCCGATCAGGCCGAGGGTTCGCTTGCCGTCGATGAATCGGGCGGCGAATTTCTCCAGGAGGGAAAAAACCTCGAGCAGTGACTGTTCCTGTTCCAGGGTTGCGGCCAGGGTGTTCAACGTCCTCAATCCCGGTCTCAGCTGATCGATCGAGCTTTTCAACAGCTGGATATCTTCCGCACCTCGTCCGCCGGGTTTTGTAAGTTTGAGGCGGCTCAGCTTCTCCGCCGCCTCTGCGTAGCGATGCGATTCCAACGCTCCGGCAATCCTGTGGAAATCCTGCAGGGTTTCCTGGGCGCCCCTGATGGAGACGGTACGGGGATCGAGCCTTTGGATCTCCTCGACACGGAACCGGACTGCCTGCAGCTGTTCGGTAAGATCCCGGCGGCAGCGATCGGTTTGGGCTCGCGCCATGGCCCGGAAATCGGACTGTCCCGGCAGATGAAGATGATTGCAGGCCAGATCTCGGAGCAGGTCCTGCCAGAGTATCTCGAAGCCGTGGATATGGAGCAGTGCCTG
Organism: uncultured Spirochaetaceae bacterium; assembly: GCA_964588525.1. Taxonomy (GTDB): domain Bacteria; phylum Spirochaetota; class Spirochaetia; order SZUA-6; family DRHE01; genus JAFGQJ01. The sequence continues at coordinate 10,390 of CAZPQC010000012.1, read as the reverse complement.
TACCGCAGGGTTCTCCAGGTTCTCCAGAAGGAACTCCAGGCTTACCCGTTCGGCAAGACGGGCAACGGCCTGTTCATCGTAGCGAAAATCCTCGGGTAACCCGAAGCGGTCGCAGGCGTTGCTGAGGATTTCGGCGCAGAAACTGTCCAGGGTCGAAATTTGAGCCTGCTCGAAGCTTTCCAGATGTCTGCGCAATCGGTCCGGCGCGTGGCGGAGGCGGTCGTAGATTCGCTCGTACATCTCCGCGGCGGCTTTTTGGGTAAAGGTCAAGGCCAGAATGCGATCAACCCCCATGTCCGCTTTTTCCAGCAGCCGGCAGTAACGTTCGGATATCACGGCCGTCTTGCCGGAACCGGCTCCGGCCATCACCACGGCGTTGCCCTCCACCCGGATTGCCTCGATTTGTTTTTTGTCGAAGGAAGGCTCCACGCTCTTATCCATCCAGAGAGTAGCCGCTGCGGCAGATTTCCTGCAGCCGGCAGCGACCGCAGTTGGTTGCTGGGGAAGTGCCGATTTGGAAATTCCCCGAAGAAACCCGTTCCCGCATATCGACGATGCATTGCTTCACCTCGTCAATGCTTCGACGGGTATCCTCTGCACTTGCCATGTTCGTTTTCGGACCACCGAATACGAAGTGGTAACGTTTGTTTTCGAAAGAGTAGTACGCCGCCCGGGTCACGGATCGATCGTTCAGCTCCATCAGGTGAATGTAGAAGGGCATCTGAAGGGACACGGCCTGTCGGGAAAACAGATCCCCCCGGGTCGGTACGTGTTTTTTCTTGTAGTCGATCAGGGTGTACCCGCTGGGGTTTCGACTCATGCGGTCGATGGTGCCGACAAGAACCGTATCGATCTCCGGCGCCAGAGCCCTGAGCCGAACCTCGATTCCTTCCACCCGCTCCCCGGCCATCGTTTCCAATTCGACATCGAGAAAGGCCAGGATCAGCTCTTCCACCTTTCCCTGTATCTCCGCGACGATCGGCTCGAGCAGGGTGGGATTCTTGCGGCGATAATCCGAGCAGATCGAGGAAACGATGCGCTCGAGGCGCTTGCGGTACTCGTCTCTACGGTCGATCGACAGCAGGCCAGAAGGGTCCGAGTCATCCGACTGTACCCAGGCGAAGAACAATTCCAATCCTCGGTGCAGGAGAACACCGAACTCGATCGGGTCGATCATCGACGGTTCGTACTCCTCCCCGCTCAGCTGGAGAAGACGTTCCCAGAGGAACTGGAAGGGACAGAGGCTGAAGTGCTCCAGAGCCGTTGCGCTGATCCGAAACCGCCCCTCCTCGTCCCGGAGGCGCTGCGCCAATAGCCGGATCAGGCGCTCGTCCTTCAGATTCTGTCTGGCCGCGTCGATCTCCTTGATCCCCAGTGCCCCGCCCGAGGCTGCTTCGTAGCCGATTTTCTGCATCTCCTGAAGCGGAAACGAGCCGCCTTCGATCCATGCCCTACGTTCCAGTTCGTAGGCATCCGCCGGATCCGCGGCGGTGGCTTCGACGACCGGGATATCCCGGGCAAGGAACAGCGGCGGCGGCAGGTTGGATCTTTGGAAGTCCCGGCGGGCGTAGCTGAACAGGACATTTTCGCCGCTGTGGCTGTACAGCTGCAGATGAACAGGGGCGAGCTCCCGCTGCACCTCGGCCAGGCTCTGTTCCTCGTGAAGCTTGAGAAAAGGATAGCGGCGGATCGTGTGGCTGGTTGCCGCCTGGGAGGCGTTGATCACGAAGTGATGTTCCGGCTCCATCCCCTCACTCACCCTGAACGGATAGACCGAGATCCCGGCACCGTAGCGGCCGGGTACGTACAACCGCTGTCCGAGATACAGCCACCAGATCGGGAACGCCGGGCGTTGCAGGCTCCGGGCGTCTGCGGTGCCCGGAGCGCCCGCGCCGCCGGCTGCCAACTCATCGGCCTGCTCCAGCTCGTCGAGGGTATCGACTGCGAACTGGAAGATCTTCACCTCCTCGTCGTCCAAACGCTTCAGGTCCAGGAAGTCCGCGGTGAAGGAGACCAGACACTCTTTCAACTCGGTGAAGGTATTTGCGATCGCTATCCGGGTGAGTTGATGCTTCAAGGAGGAGTAGAAACCGGAGGCCCGGGAAAGCGGCAGCCGGCGGGGATTTCCGTTTCGTCGGGACGACTCGATACTCGACGCCCAGTTATCGGAAGAGGGTGTGTTGCCCACGATTCGCCCGTCCAGGGCCAGACGGATCAAAGCCCTGCAAAGCTTCTCCTGCTTCCAGGGGATGGAACGGCAGAGCAGAAGGGCCTTCATGGTGTTGAGGCTGAAGGAAGTTTCCACTGCGGTGTAGGCCTTGTGAAGTATCATGACCTGGGGAAACTCGGACAGCGGTTTTCCAAGGTGGAACTGCAGCGGGAGGGAGTACAGCTCCGCCTCCCGGCGCAGAAACGGTTCCACTTCTCCGAGCTGCCCGACGGTCAGAATGATCTCCTCCGGATCGACTCCTCCGTCCAGCAGGGCCGCGGCTCGCTGGATCGTTGCCCGGATTTCCTCGGGGAGAGTCTGGAATACCCGGACCGAGGTACCCGGCCGGACTCCCGGGGGAACCGGGATCCGCTCCACCTGATTCGACAGCAGATCGGCGAACTCTCCGTAGTCTTCGATCAACTCGGGAAAGAAGAGGACGTGCTCGAGGTTTCCCGGAGAAAACCGGGGCTGTTCGTAGTTCGGCTCGTACAACAGCGATCGGTCGAGAAAAGCCCGATAGCGTGCATGCAGACCCTCGAGGTCTTCGAGCTTATCCCGGCTGAATCGGGGCCAGCGGGTCCGGACGGCCGCCAGGCGGTGAAGCACGGGGAGAAGACGCTGCAGGGATTCCAGGAAGATTCGGGGCTCCCCCGCGTATTGAGGGGGGATGATCCGTCGCAGATAGGGATTCCGGCGGTTTTGCTCCAGCTGCCGGTACAGGAAGAGCAGGCGAACCGCCCGATTCACCGGCCGGCCCCGGGAAGCATAGATCAGGCAGCTCTCCTTGAACTGGTCCCAGGACAAAAAACGACTGGTGGGGATCGATTTGCGGTTGGAGAAGTGCAGGGCCCGCCTGCACCAGAAACGCGCGGTCAGCTCTGAGGGAAATACGAAGCGGGTGTTTGGATCATCAACGCGATTGCGGATACGCTCGAAAAATTCCACTGCGGTGAACCGCTGTTAGGTGATGAGCTTCTTCAGCAGTCCCTCGTCTTTTCGCCATTTGGGCCTGGTTTTTACCCGGATATCGAGCTTGACTCTGTAGGGAAACAGTTGATTGCACTCCTCCTCGGCCGATCGGACGATGTTCTTGATCTTCTCCCCGCCTTTGCCCACGACGATCCCCTTTTGGGATTCTCTCTCCACGTAGATGAAAGCCCGTACCCACAGATAGCTGTTGTCATCCTTCATCTCCATGTCGCTGATATCCACGAACAGGGAGTGGGGAACCTCCTGCCGGGTCTGGAGAATCGCTTTCTCCCGGATGATCTCGGAAACCCGAAAATCCGGACTCTGATCCGTATAGTAGTCCTCCGGGTACATGCGTTCCCCCTCCGGGGCTCGTTCCCAGATGATCTCCAAGAGTGCGTCGACACCCTGACCGGTCAGAGCGGAGATCAGTTGTGTGGGTGCCCGGTTCAACGCTTCGGTCAGCTCGGCCCGCGTCTTCTCTACATGACCTTCGCCGGCATCGATTTTGTTCAAGGCGACGATCACCTTCTCCTCCAGACTGTGGAGAAGCTCGATCAGGGCCCGCTCTTCGTCCCCGGGTGGTCGCGACACATCGATCAGATAGAGAACGATCTCCACTTCCGAGAGCGTGCGGGTAGCCAGTTCTTTGAGATGGAGGTTGATTTTTTTCTCCGAAAGGTGGAAGCCCGGAGTGTCTATGAAAACCAGCTGTCCCCGCTCGGATGAGTAGATTCCCCGCACGCGATTGCGCGTGGTTTGCGGAACGGGTGAGATAATGGATACTTTCTGCCCGCAGATTCGATTGATCAGCGTGGATTTTCCACTGGATGGTCTTCCTACGAGCCCGACGAAAGCTGCCTTCACTTGAGTGATACCGGCTTGAATATTAGATGGTAAATCACTAATTTTCAAGAAACACCGGTGGTTTTCTGAGGTTCGCCAATTGCGCCGAGTTCTGCGTGCTACCGTACTTGTCATCCTTTTGGGCGGGACGCTCATCTCCTGCCAGGTTCCCGTGCACCGGCAGACCCGTTTTGCCATGTCTACTACGCTCACCGTGCTGGTGTCCTCATCCAGAGAGCCGAATTGGCAGGAGCTTTTTGATTTTGCGGACCGCAAGGCCTGGCAGTTCGATCACCGCCGGGCGGAGGGGGCTATCGGCGCACTGAATCGGGCCGGAGTGGGGAATCTTCCCGAGGAAGTGCTGGCGGTCCTGGAAATCGCCCGGACCGTCGCGGCAGCAAGCGGCGGGGCCTTCGATCCGACCATCCTTGCCCTGACCGAGCTGTGGTCCTTCGACACGGGCGGACGGGTACCTACGGGACCGCAGATCGAGCAGGCTCGCAGCCGGGTGGATTTTTCGCGGGTAGTGGTCGGCAGGGATGGGCGGGTGGTGCTTCCGGAGGGCTTCGGTTTCGATCTGGGGGGCATTGCCAAAGGGGCGGTGGTCGATCTGACAGCCGAATATCTGCTCGACCGGGGATACGAGGATTTTCTGATCGACGCGGGCGGGGATATCCTTGTTTCGGGGTTGAAGCAGGGGCGCACACCGTGGCGGATCGCCATCCGCCATCCCCGGGACAGCCAGGCCGTCTTGGGCGTGCTGGCCTTCGGGAGGAAGGCCGAACGGATTGCGGTGGTAACCTCCGGGGACTACGAACGCTACTTCGAACAGGAGGGTAAACGCTACCATCACATTCTCGATCCCCGCAGCGGCTATCCGGCCGATCAGCTCGCTTCGGTGACCGTGATCGCCCCCACCTGCGCGCTCGCCGATGCCCTTTCCACCGCCGCATTCGTCCTCGGTCCCCAGGAAGGACTGGAGCTGCTGGATGAGTTCCCCGACGCCGAAGGTCTGCTCATAGCCGAGCGGCAGGGCGAGCTCGTTGCCTGGAAGACCGACGGTTTTCCGCTGGAGCTGGATTCCCTCGATCTACAGTGAGCTTTCCTTCCAGTACCTACGGCCGTACAACATCCAGAGCTTTCGCTTCGTCTCATAGGGAACCAGGGCAGGGTCGGTGACGAACACCCCGGCTGCCGCACTGTGGCATTCGCATGCACCCCGCGAGCTCAGAGCAGCCGCAATAGAGGGGATCACCTTCTGGATGGCCCTGGTGTTTTCGTTCATTACCTTGAGGATCATCTCTACGCTGACGCTCTCCTCCGCCTCCCGCCAGCAGTCGTAGTCGGTCACCATGGCAACGATGGCCAGGCAGATCTCCGCCTCCCGGGCCAGCTTGGCCTCGGGCAGGGCGGTCATGCCGATCAGGTCGGCGCCCCAGCTCCTATACAGATGCGATTCCGCCCGGGTGGAGAACGGGGGACCCTCCATCGTGACCAGCGTACCACGGTCGTGGAAGGTGTGGGTTCCGTCTTTCAGGATGCCGGCGATGATCTCCCGCATCCCCCCGCAGAACGGTTCGGCAAAGGCAACGTGGCCCACCAATCCCTCCCCGAAGAAGCTCGAGCTCCGCGCCCGGGTCCTGTCGATCAGCTGATCGCAGAGAACGAAATCCCCCGGTTTGATCTCCTCCCGCAGAGAGCCCACCGCACTGATCGAGAGGATCTGTTCGACTTCCAGGGATTTCAGAGCCCAGATGTTCGCCTTGGAGGGAACCTCGGTGGGCAGGATTCGGTGTCCTTTGCCGTGACGGGGCAGAAAGGCGAGGTTTTGCTCTCCCACCTTGACGATGGAGATAAGGTCGGAGGGCAGGCCGAAGGGAGTGGGTACCTCGATTCTTTCGATCAGCTTCGCACCCTCGAGCTGGTACAGCCCGCTTCCTCCGATTACGGCGATTCGTGTTTTCATGGTACCCGTACTCCTCCGATCGTTGGATTTTCTACAAGTGGTGATTCCCGTCGCCGGATCCTGTCGTGCTCTGCGACGGTTCGGTGTCTCCACGATTGTAAACCGTCGCGGACAGCGTAGCAATGCCCGAAAGGCTGCTCGACGCGATGCTTTTTGTTGAAAATTCCCGCCGGTTTCAATATATTCTGAATCTATGATGGATAAAAAGCTGCATGACCTGGTTTTCCTTCAAGAAGAGGAAGAAGAGGAAGAACAGGAAGAACAGGAAAAAAACAGAAGGTCTGAATCCAATCTGATCGAAAAGATCTTAAAAACCCGCAATATCCTGCTGTCCGGGGAGATCAACAAGTCCCTGGGTGAGCGGATAATCCGGCAGTTGATCCTGCTGGAGGATCAGGGGGATGACCCGATCAAAGTCTTCATCGATTCCCCCGGAGGGGATGCGGATGCGGGATTTGCCATATTCGATATGATGCGCTTCATAAAACCCGAAGTCGTCATCATCGGCATGGGGCTGGTTGCCAGTGCCGCAGCGATCATCCTGCTGGCCGCGCCCAAGGGCAGACGCATCGCCCTGCCCAACTCCCACTACCTGATCCACCAGCCCTTGAGCGGAATGCGGGGTGTGGCTACGGAGATCGAGATCCACGCCAAAGAGCTGGACAAGCTGCGGCGTAAGATCAACAAGCTCATCTCCGATGAAACCGGTCAAAAGATCGACAAGGTCGAGAAGGATACGGACCGGGACTACTGGATGAACGCGGAAGAGGCCCTGGAATACGGGCTCATTTCGAAGATTATCAGCAACAGGGACGAGCTGTAGCAGATCCCGGGCCGTAAAGAGGCTCACAGCCCGGCGCCCCTGCAGCTCGGCGGCCCGCAGTACAAAACCCTTGATGTCCAGGAAGGCAGCTCCTGTCTTTCTTATCATTTCAATTCTGTCCCTTCTGTCCTGCGGGGGACGGATCGTCGTCGCCAGCTACAATGTCGAGAATCTCTTCGATGACCGCCACGAAGGGCGGGAGTATCCCGAGTACGGCGGTGAGCAGTGGTCTCGGGAACTGTACTACCGGAAGCTCTCCGCAATCGCCCGGGCTGTCAAGGCAACATCTGTCCGTGGGCCGGACATCATCTGTTTCCAGGAGATAGAGAGTGAGCTTGCTCTGCGGGACCTGCGGGATCGCCATCTCAAGGGTTTTGGGTACCGCTACCTCGTGTTCGTGCCTCAGGAGCAAGTGGCCACGACCGTAGCCTGCCTGAGCAGGATTCCCATAGCGCGTACCCGGGTTCATGCAGTGGGAAGCTTCGCCGGTGTGCCGCTGCGGCATATTCTGGAAATGCAGGTGGAGTACGAGGGATCGATCCTTTACCTGTTCAACAACCACTGGAAATCGAAGACCGGCGGGGTGGAAGGTACCGCAGCAGCCCGCAGGCAGGCGGCCGAGGTTCTGACTGAAAGACTCCGGGGGATCCTCCGCTCCGTCCCGGATGCGGACCTGCTTGTTCTCGGGGATGTGAATGAAAATCTCGATGAGTACGATCAGGCGGAAGGGCGTTACCCCACCGCCATCGTACCCGATCGCGTGCCCGAGAAGCGGATCAGCGCCGCTGAGACAAATGCTCTTTTCATAACCCCGAACCCGGAGAGTGCCGGCTTTCGGGGCAACGGGGTGGTGCTGTACGAACCCTGGTACGAGCTCCCGCCCGAGCAGCAGGGAAGCTCGGTCTATCAGGGCCGGTGGCAGACACCGGATCGCATTCTGCTGTCCGCCGGCCTGTTTGACGATGATGGATTCGTCTATTCTCCGGGGAGTTTCGAGGTGGTGCGGGCGGGATTCCTCATCGATCCGCAGAGCGGTTTTCCCCGGCGCTGGCGCCACGGCGGGGGAGGTTCAGATTACGGGACCTCGGATCATCTGCCCGTTCGCCTTACGATCCGCAAGCGCTGATCCCGCTGCACCGGCAACTCGCTCTCTTGAGCCGATGGAGGCATATCTGTACACTGGGGCTCTATGACCGGTTTTCAATCCGAGGAAGAATACCTGCGGGAACTCGAGTGTCGATCCCGGCTCCCGGAAGGATTTTCCGTCGCCACCACCTCCTTTGATTTTACATCCCCGGAACGAGGGCAGAAGCTCTCCATGAACCTGGCGGCGATAGTGCTCGATGAGCCCGGCTCCGGCTTCGCCGGGGTTTTCACGAACAATCGTTTTTGCGGAGCACCTGTCCTGATCGGCCGCCGACGGATCGGGGAGGAGCGCTTGAGGGCCGTGCTGGTCAACAACCGGATTGCCAATGTCGGAGCACAGGGAGGTGTGGAAGACGCCGAGGAGCTCTGTAGTGCTATGGGGGAGCTGATCGACGAGCCGGGAGAGCGGATCATTCCCGCCTCCACGGGAATCGTGGGCTGGAAGCTTCCGGTACGGGAGATGAAAGCCGCCCTGCCGCAGTTGGTCCGGGCGCTTCACCGGCAAAGCGTACTGCCCCTTGCCCGGGCCATCATGACCACGGATTCCTATCCAAAAATACACAGGGAGGAAGTGGGACAGGGCTGTGTCCTGGGCGTTGCCAAGGGCGCCGGTATGATCGAACCCAATATGGGTACGATGCTCGTCTTTCTCCTCACCGATGTGAGGATGGGTCGAGAGCAGCTGAGCCGCTGTCTGGCCGGCTGCGTGGCAAAAACGTTCAACAGGATATCGGTGGACGGCGACCAGAGCACCAGCGATATGGCTCTGCTGTTTGCCTCGGCAACAAAGCCGGCGGTGGCGGAAGAGGAGTTTCGGGCGGCTCTGGAACAGGTCTGTACAAGGCTGGCCGAGGATGTGGTTCGAAACGGGGAGGGAGTGGGACACGTGATCCGGGTCTGCGTGGCGGGCGCTGCGGATGAGAACCTCGCTGCGGCCGCCGGTAAAGCCGTGGTCAACTCCCCGCTGGTCAAGACCGCGGTGTTCGGAAACGATCCGAACGTCGGTCGGATCGTTTCCGCCTTGGGGGATTTTTCCGATTCGGCCCGCCTTGCCCTCGACGTGAACCGGCTGCGGGTGAGCATGGGCGGTGTGGAGATATTCGCAGACGGCTGTTTTCGTCTCGACACCGAAAAGGAGTCGCATCTGAACGGCTACCTCAAAGAATGCGCCCTCGATCCCGCGGCCAGGGGATTTCCAGCCCATGATCGACAGGTCGTACTGGAGATTGATCTTGGAGCCGGGGGAGCGCGGGCCGAGGTGCTGGGTGCCGATCTGTCCTACCAGTACGTGAAAGAAAACGCCGATTACAGAAGCTGAAGGGCTGGCGAAGCCAGCGAAGCTAGTAACGAAGGGTTAATAACGATGGATGAAAAGAAACACACCCTAGAAGCATCGATAGAACAGGCCGGAGAGCTGCTGCAACAGACCTTCCAGGAGGTATCCAAGCGGATCGTCGGACAGAAGGAGATGCTGGAAGGGATGATGACGGGGCTGCTGACCGAAGGGCATGTCCTGCTTGAAGGGGTTCCCGGATTGGCCAAGACCCTGGCCGTCAAGACCCTGGCGGAGGTTCTGGACTCGGGATTCAAGCGGATCCAGTTCACCCCGGATCTGCTGCCGGCGGACCTGATCGGCACGATGATCTACCGTCCTCAAACCGGGGATTTCATTCCCAGGAAAGGGCCAATCTTTTCCAATATCATCCTTGCCGACGAGATCAACCGCTCTCCGGCAAAGGTGCAGTCCGCACTGCTGGAGGCCATGGAAGAACGGCAGGTAACCCTGGGAACCGAAAGCTACGAGCTGGCCGAACCGTTCCTGGTTTTAGCCACCCAGAATCCGATCGAGCACGAGGGAACCTACCCGCTTCCCGAAGCTCAGCTGGATCGTTTTATCGTCAAACTGTATGTGCCGTATCCCAGCTTCTCGGAGGAGCAGGATATCCTAAAACGGGTGGGGGTGAAGTCCGACATCCGGATTCGCAAGGTGCTGGATAAAGCCAAGATCGAGCGCTTGAGGTCGGTGGTTCAGAAGATCCACGTGGATCCGAGAATCGAAGAGTATATCGTGTCCCTGGTTCAAACGAGCCGCGAGAAAGACCGGGAGAAAGGAGATTTCGTTCGCTTTATTGAGTACGGTGGTTCTCCCCGGGCTTCGATCTACCTGTTCCGCTGCGCCAAAGCAAAGGCGCTGTTGGAGGGCAGAACCTTCGTGATTCCCGAGGATGTCAAGGCTCTGGCCCCGGCGGTGCTGCGGCACCGGATCATCCTGACCTATGAAGCCGAGGCGGAAGATCTATCCACGGACCAGATCATCGCTGAAATCCTCAGAAACGTAGACGTACCTTAGCGGCGATGGAGGATCTATCATTTTTTCGCCGGGTTCGGCAGATCGAGTTGGTCGCTGCCAAGCTGGTGGACCAGCTGC
>CAZPQC010000011.1:43021-47348 GCA_964588525.1 uncultured Spirochaetaceae bacterium | reverse complement strand
TGCCCGAATCCCCCATGAAGATCTTTGCCGGGGGATAGTTGAACACCAGAAAACCCGCGATGGCGCCGAACAGAGCAAAACAGAGCACCGAGGTGATCACCGCTCCCTGAAGCAGGGAGATGATTCCCATGGACAGCGCGGCAAAGCCGCTGATCCCGCCGGCCAGCCCGTCCGTGCCGTCGATCATGTTGATCGCGTTGCTGATTGCCACCATCCACAGAACGGTGACCGGATAGGACAGCAAGCCCAGGGACAGGGTGCCCAGATAGGGTAGTGTCAGGGAGCGAATCAGAAATCCCCCGGAGGTGACAATAATAGCGGCTAGAAGTTGGAGAACAAATTTCAGCGGAGCCTTGAGATTGTGAAAATCGTCTATCAGTCCTACAGCGTGGATCAGGCTGATCCCGAGGAAGAAGGGAATGAAGCGCAGATCGTAGCGCACGCTGGTAGTACCGCCGGAGACCAGGGAGACGAGCAGGGGACTCAGCAAGGCAGCGGCAAGGAAGGATAGATACATGCCGGGGCCGCCGAGCCTGGGAATCAAACCAGTATGGATCTTCCGCTTGTTCGGCAGATCGTACCACTTGAACCGATGCGCCATACGACGGATCGTGGGAATCAGCAGTAAGGCCAGACCAAGTGCGACTGTTGTGGCGATGATGGCGGGAAAAATCATTCCTTATATTATTATATCACAAGGTTTCTAGTTTGGCATCCCGGTGTCCGCCTCATCCCGTCCGACTCTTGTGCTGTCGTTCTATGCGGGCGAAGGCCTCATTCAGACGCTGGGTGACCTCATTCGCCAGCGCTTGTTTTTCCGCATCGTCGCTGAAGCGGTCCGGATGATATTTGTGGAGCAGGCGTTTGTAGGACTTCCGCACGTCGGCGAACGGGGCGGCAAAAGCGACCTCCAGGGTTGCATAGTCTTTTCGCAGAGCCGGATCCACGAACTCCGGTTTCCAGCGGCTGCGCTCATCCTGGGAACGCCAACCTCGGCCGGGATCCCGGGATTGCTCAAAGGCAATCCCGCCTGATTCCAGGTAGGCATCCAGCTCTTCGATGGCCTCCCGCATATCCGGATCCCGCAGATCGTAGGCGCCGCCGCGGGCGGATGCACCTCCCAGGAGGGACTGGAGCAGATCCCCGAGTTTGTCGAAAAACTTATCCATCCATTGCCTCGGGCCTTTGCCTCAGAGCCGCAGGGCGGAGATCCGCTCCGCGGCCAAGCGGGTGTCCTGGATCGAAGGGACCAGGGCGAAACGCACGTATCCTTCCCCGGCGTTTTCTCCCCCGCTTGCAGGTTCGGAGATCCAGCTGCCCGGGGTGGTGACGATGGCGATCTTTTCGGCCAGCAGTCGAGTGGCGAAATCGATCGAGCTCATCCCTTCGGGGACCTTCTGCCAGATGTACAGGGTAGCCTCGGGCGTGCAGTCCTCCAGCCCCGCTGCGGCAAGAGCCGAGCAGAGGATGTCCCGCTTCTGCCGGTACTCTTCCCGGAAAGCCTCCACGTGCCCCTCGTCGGCCAACGCCGCCACGCTCGCGTCCTGGATGAAGGTGGGAGTTCCGGAATCGATGTTCGTCTTCACCTTGCGAAAAATGGCCACCAGCTCTCGATCTCCCATGACCCAACCGATGCGGTATCCGGTCATGGCCGAGCGCTTGGACAGGGAGTTGAAAACCAGCACGCCCTCCCTCTGGACATTCAGAATCGAAATCGGGGCCGCCCCGAAGTAGATTTCCGAGTACGCTTCGTCGGAGGCGATGATGATATCGTAGTTCCGGGCGAACTCCAGGGCTTCCCGGTAGAATCGTTCATCCGCCGTCACCCCGGCGGGCGAGTTCGGATAGTTGAGCCACAGCAGTTTCGCCTTTCGGGCGACCTCGGCGGGAATCCCGGAAAAATCGATGAGAAAACCGTTTTCTCTTCGGATCGGAACCTGGTAGGGTATGCCTTCGGCAAACAGAGTTCCCCTGGTGTAGGGGGGATATCCGGGCGACGGGCAGAGCACGATGTCGCCGGGATCCACGATTCCCTCGTGGAAGTTGAACACCGCTTCTTTCGAGCCGATCGTGGATGAGATCTCCAGCTGCGGATCGACGGCCAGGCCGTAGCGCCGCTCGACCCAACCGGCTATCGCCTCTCTGAACTCCACATCCCCGATGTAGCTGGGATAACCGCTCGATTTCCTCCGCTCGAGGCCGGCGGCGGCGGCCTGTCGGATCGGCGGGGGAGTGGGAGCGGTTGGGTCACCGACTCCAAAATCGATCGGGGTGATGCCCTTGGCTTTCAGCTCCTCCACCTTCTTGTCCACCTCGTCAAAGGCGTAGCCGCCGATGCCCCGAAGACGCTTGGACGCCTCAATCTTCATCTTCCGCGGTCTCCTCGTAGTAGTAGGTACCCATGAACACGTACTCCACCGGTCCTGAAGCGGAAAATCTGTTGTCCTGCTCCGACCACTCCACCAGCAGATTGCCTCCTTCCAGGTGCACCCGGACCGCTCTGTCTGCCAGACCGTCCAGAACCGCCGCGGTTACCGCCGCATAGGCGGCGGCCTCGGAGGAGAGCACTTCTCCCAAGCCGACCTGCCAGGTGCGCAGGCTCAGGGCTTCCCGGCTGATCACCCGGACCATCGAGATCATCGTACCCTCGCTGAAACCGGCGCTGTCCTCCAGCTCCTCAACCAAATCCGGATAATCGAGACCGTAATCCCTGGCGAAGATGACGGCATGGGGAGAATCGATGAACACGGGGGTATAGTTGATCTCCATCGAACCGAGTCTGACGGGGTGCCGGAAGGTCTCCTCGATCCGTTCGCTCAGGATCTGTTCCTGCTGCCAGTAGCGGGGCGCATCGTTTTCGATCATGATGTTATGGGAATCGAGTACTTCGACCGCCACGATCCGATTCCCGCTCTGCACCTGGAAGTTCTCCGTGTTGACCAGTCCCGAATCGAAGGCGTAGCGGGCCAGGCAGCGAAGCGCCAGCCCGTCACTCTGGATTTCCTCGCCGTAGGGATCGTAGAGAAGCATGCGCAGCTTCTCCTCGCTTCCCTGGGCGATGAACAGCAGGCCGACCGCGCCCACCCCGAACCGTCGGCTGGTGATCTGCCTGGCCATGTCGGGGAGAGCCTCCAGGTTGACTATGGTGTTTTTGAACGTGTCCACCACGATGTAGTCGTTACCGCAGCTCTGGAGCTTGATGAAATCAATGTCCATTGCGCCTGCCATTCTGATGGATTTATTGAAATTCAACAAGATGTTGGTTACACTACGAAGCCAAAATGAAGGTACGAATTATCGGTGATGCCCCGGCGGCCGCCGTTCTGGCGGGAGTGCTGGCCGCGGAACGGCAGGAGGTCATCTGGAATCCCGACGCGGAGGGGGATGATAGTCGGCTCAAGGCACTGAAGCGCCGCAGGGAGATTCGACTGAACCTGCCCTGGGGTTGGCTGAGAACCGAGGGCTTCCAGCTGAGCTCCTCCACTTTGCTCAAGGCGGGGGAGCTGGGCGTGGTTGTCTGCCATACCCCGGGAACCGCCCGGGGAAAGTCCGCCGTCTCGCAGAGAGCCGTCGGGGGCCAGAACAAAACCCTCCTCATTCTGGACTGCGAACCCCAGGCGAAGGGTGGGCAGGGCGCCGAGCGCTCGGTTATTCCGGGCACCAGGTTACTACGGGGACTCAGCCTGCTGGAGGCGCTGGAGTGGGATCCGGGTGTGGTCGAGGTTTCATCCCCCCAGCCCCTGTTGATCGTGGAGTCCTGTACAGAGCTGGGCGAGCTTCAACGCTGCCTGAAAGCCGGCAGGATCGCCGTCCACCAAACCGACGACCTGAGCCCCTACCGCAACGCCCTGCACATCCGGGACCTGCTGGCCCTGCCGGTGGCCCTTTGTCACTCCACCCTCGGCAATTTTCTGTCCTATCCGGAAGGCCGGGAGATCGCGGTGTCCCTGCTGGAAGAGGGCCTCGAGCTCTACTCCCTAAGGGGTCTGCAGCTGGGGAAACTCCCGGTGCTGGATCCTCGAGATCTGCTGCAAAGACTGAAGAGTCGCAAACCCCGGGAGTTCGACAAGGCTCGGTATTTCCCCGACCGGGCCTACGGCGGAGCGCTTCGCCATCTGCTGGACGGCGAAGCCAAGGCGGCACGGGAGCCGCACGATCGAATCGTGCGCATGTCCTCACAGAGCGGCCTCGATCCCAGATGGAATTGGGCCATTACCCAGAAGATGAACCGGGCGATCCGGGTGGGCTTCTTCCGGGATCCCGTAGAGCTGTACGACGCATTACGATGAGGCACCGCGGGCAGAGCGGCTGGAAGGGGACATCGCAA
>CAZPQC010000011.1:0-42921 GCA_964588525.1 uncultured Spirochaetaceae bacterium | reverse complement strand
ACGACGCATTACGATGAGGCACCGCGGGCAGAGCGGCTGGAAGGGGACATCGCAAAAGGAGGTGTAGACATATGCAGGAGAGCTTCCCGAGACGGGTCGAAGAAGCGGCGCAATCCGTTGTTTCTCAACATGATGAGAGGCCGGAGGCGGGATTGATCCTGGGTTCCGGTTTGGGGTCCTTCGTCCAATCCGTGGAGGGAACGGATATTCCCTATGAGAAGATCAGGGGTTTCCCGGTCCCGACCGTGGAGGGTCACGCCGGGTTTTTGCGCCTGGCCCCGTCGGTTGCCGTGATGGCCGGCCGTTTCCACTTCTACGAGGGCTGGAGCATGGATGATGTCGTGCTTCCGGTTTTCCTGCTGCACTCCCTGGGCGTGCGCACTCTGATCGTCACCAACGCCGCCGGCGGTATCAAGGACAGCTACAGCGCCGGTGAGCTCGTGCTGATCAAGGATCACATCAATCTTCTGGGGGTGAATCCGCTCCGGGGCCCCAATCCCGAGGGATTCGGACCGCGCTTTCCGGATATGACGGACAGTTACTCCGGGCGGCTGCGGCGCCTGGCCGGGGAGGTGGCGGCGGAGCAGGGCGGACAGCTGCAGGAGGGCGTATACGCCGCTTTTGCCGGTCCCACCTACGAAACACCCGCGGAGGTGCGGATGGCTCGAGCCATGGGCGCCGATCTGGTGGGTATGTCGACGGTTCCCGAGGTGATCGCGGCCCGATATCTGGGCATGGAGGTGCTGGGCCTGTCCATGGTGACCAATATGGCCGCCGGCATCCTCGATAAACCCCTGAGCCACCGGGAGGTCGTGGAAACCGCCGCAAGGGTAGCGCCCCGGCTCTCGGCGCTGCTGAAAGGCATCCTCGCCCGTATATGCAGATAGGCAGTCGCTTTACCCCCGAGACGGTTCGGCAGCTGCGGGCAGCGATCGAAGAAGCCTTCGGAAACGAGGTTCTGGTCGCCGGCCGTCTGGACGCCGAGCGCCGGGTAGTGTCGATCACCGTGGGCGCCCGGGGAACCTCTCAGGCCGTTCCCGCCCTGCGGCCGTACCTGGAGGGCGGGGATGTGGTAGTCCACAACCACCCTTCGGGGATTCTGGAGCCCAGCGCGGCAGATCTGCAGGTGGCCTCCAGACTGGGAAGCGAGGGGATCGGTTTTTACATCGTAGACAACTCGGTCCGGGCGCTGTACGTAGTCGCCGAGCCTGTTGCGGTCAGGCAGCTGTCCGCTCTCGATGCCGGGCAATTGGCAAAGCATCTGGAAGCCGGCGGAGCGTTCAGCAGGATATATCCCGGATTCGAAGCACGGGAAAGCCAGGTCGAGATGCTGAAGTTCGTTTGCGAGGCCTTCAACGCCGGCGAGCTGCGGATTGCAGAAGCGGGAACCGGGGTCGGCAAGTCCCTGGCCTACCTGATTCCCGCCTTTCAATGGGTGCTGGTAAACGATGAACGCGTGGTCATCTCCACCGCAACGATCAATCTTCAGCAGCAGTTGGTGGAGAAGGACATTCCCCTGGTCAGCAAGATCCTCGGAGGGGACCCCGGATACATGCTGGTCAAGGGTAGGGGTAACTACCTGTGCCTCAACCGGGTCCGGGAGGCGCTGGAGGAAGCGACCCTCTTCGAAGAAGAGGACGACCAGCTCCAGGCCATTCACAGCTGGTCCGCGACCACGACCACGGGCAGCCGCAGCGAGCTGCCCTTCTACCCCGGCGAGGAGCTGTGGTCGCGGGTCTGCTCGGAGGCTGATGCCTGCCTGGGGCTGCGCTGCGCGGACCGGGAGGGGTGCTTCGTGCTCAAGGCCCGCCGGGAAGCGGCGGCCTGCCGGATTTTGGTCGCCAATCATCATCTGCTGTTCTCGGATCTGGCTCTGCGTCTGTCCGGAATGGGTTTCGACTCCGCAGCGGTTCTGCCTCCTTTTCAACGAATCATCTTCGATGAAGCCCACAACCTGGAGAAAAACGCCACCTCCTACTTCTCCGAATCCTTTACCCGCGGTCAGATCGTGAAATACGCCGGCCGGCTGTACAGGGAGAAGAGAGGCCGCAGGAGCGGATTGCTGTTCGCCCTGGAGAAGGTGTTCGGCAGGAGCGAGGAGATCTCCGAGCTCAGGCGGCTGCTTGGCGCGATTTCCGACAAATCCTCGCTTCTCGATGCCAGGGCGGCACAGCTGCTCGGACCCCGGACAACCTTCCGTCTGAAGCTCGCCGACGGCGATCCTCGCCTCTCCGACCTGCTCCTGGAGCCGCTGACCGATCTGGCCGTCACCATCAACACCCTGCAGGCTCGTTTTGCTCGAGCCGTGGAGGGAACCTCGCCGGAACAGGAGGAAAACCCCCTGGTATTAGAGTGCCGGCTGCAGATGCGACGCTTGGGCCAGGTGGCCGATATAGGCAAGCGCTTTCTGCGCTACAGCGAAAACCGGGAGCAGATCTTCTGGCTCGAATCCCGAAAGAACTTTCGGGGCGAATCCTACGTACGCTTCGTGATAACGCCGCTGGACGTTTCTACGGTAATGAGGCAGGCCGTGTATGAGCCGTATGAAACCGTCGTGTTCACCTCGGCCACGCTTACCGTGGATCGGCGCTTCGATTATTGGAAAAACCGCCTTGGCTTGACTTCCCCGGCCGGCAGGAGCTGCGCCGAAGCGATTTTTGAATCTCCCTTTGACTACGAGAATCGGGTGTTCCTCGGTATTCCCAAAGAAGCCCCCGGGCCGGAGGAGAGAGATTTTCCGAGTTTCTTGACGGAGTTCATTCGGGAGGCTCTGCTCGTCTCTGAAGGGAGGGCACTGGTGCTTTTCACCTCCTACTCGCTCCTGGATTTCGCCTTTTCCACGATCCAGCCGGAGCTGGCTGAGGTGGGACTCCTGGTGATGCGTCAGGGGGATGAGGAGCGCAACCGGCTGCTCACCCGCTTCCGGGAGAACACGGACAGCGTCCTGTTTGCCACGGATTCCTTTTGGGAGGGAATCGACGCACCCGGGAAGTCTCTGGAGGTGGTGGTGTTGACCCGCCTTCCCTTCCGGGTTCCCACGGATCCCGTCATGGAAGCGCGAACCGAAGCCATAGAGCAGCTGGGGGGCAATGCCTTCTGGCAACTGGCCCTGCCGGATGCCATCATACGTCTGCGTCAGGGTTTCGGCAGACTGATGCGCCGCCAGGACGATTACGGGGCGGTGCTCATTCTCGATCCCAGAGTCGTCCGCAAAGCGTACGGCCGCTTCTTTCTGGATTCGCTACCAAAGACCCGAACCGCTGTCTCTTCGGTTCGGGGTGTGCTGAACGCTTTCGAGGACTTCATCGTAGGGATGCGAAAAAAAGAGGAGCACCTCCTCTAGCAGGTGCTCCTCTCGCTCCGATCGCAACAAATCTTAGGAAAAAGAATCTACTGTATGACAGCCAGGATATCCGACATCTTCACGATCAGCTGCTCTTCCCCGTCGACTTTGATGGTAGAGCCCGCATACTTGTCGTAAAGAATCCGGTCTTTTGCTTTGACCTTGATGGACTCGTCGTCACCGACAGCAATCACCACGCCCTCTTGGGTCTTTTCCTGTGCGGTCTGAGGGATGTAGATCCCGCCCGCGGTCTTGGTTTCCCCTTCGACCATCTTTACGAGTACACGATCACCGAGAGGTTTGATTTTCATCTTCTGCTTCCTCCTGATTCTATATAGTTTTCAGATTAACGAAAGGTTTATGGGTATTTGTTTTGAGAAGAATATACAGAATTACTCCGTGAATCGTCAACAATATTGTTGCCGTTTCCGGTTCCGCGAGTGTATTTTTTAACCATGGATCGGTGGACCGTTGATTTTCATCGGGGAATTCGCTATTTATCCGGGCACGATCCGGCCGGCGCAATTCTGTTTTTCTCCCGGGCGGTGCAGTACTGCCCGCTGAGCCGATCCGACGAGCTGACCAAGGCGCTGTACTACCTGGGCATTGCCCTCCAGCGGGTCGGGTACGACAACTCGGCGATCCGCAGCTGGGTGACCTCCCTTAGAATGAAGAAGCATAAGCACACCCGGGCGCTCCTGGACCGCTTCTGCAACGAGTATGGGATGGCAAAGCAGGATTGCGAAGCTCAGGATGACTGGCAGGCTTTCTATTCGATCCAATTGATGCGCTATCTCCGGGGCTTCAAGAAGCGAACCCTCTCCGACCGCAGCGAGCGGTCCATGATAGTCGACATCGTCCGGGAAGCGTGGAATGGGCTCCGGGGCTCAGGGGCCCTGGAGAGACGTACCCCGGAGGAAAAATACGAGATCTTTCAAAATACGAAGATCGATTTCCCCCTCTTCTACTACAGTCGCCTGAGAGACCCGGTGGTCCGGGTAAATTTCTCCCAAGGCAGAAGGTACAAACCGGGGGATCCCTGCCCGTGCGGAAGCGGTTTGCAGTTCTGCTGCTGCTGCGGGCGCAATCCGGGGGAAGATGAGCTCTCAATTGGGTTATTTTGATACAGCTTTGCAGAATTTACCGGTAGTAGGGGCATTTTGACCCATTCTTGCCTCCTCTGACGAATCTGTAATTTCCACTTTTTAATTCCCTGTCCTGTATACACTTATAGCGCGATTTTTGACGCTTTTGGCACGTATGTTGCATCTTATTCATTAAAAGTTTGGAGGAATTAATGTCCACAGCATCAAAAATGGTTCAGCCCCAGAAAGATACGCGCAACGGCGATGAAAATATCCTATCGATATACCTCAAAGAGATCAACAAGGTTCCCCTGCTGACCCGGGAGGAGGAGCAGAATTACGCCCGCAGAGCCGCAGACGGGGACAAGGTGGCCAAGAATAAACTGATAAAGGCCAATCTGCGCTTCGTCGTGAATGTGGCCAAGAAGTACCAGAATCAGGGATTGCCCCTGGCCGACCTGATCAGTGAAGGGAACATCGGGTTGATGAACGCGATCGAGCGATTCGACGTTTCCAAGGGCTATCATTTCATCTCCTATGCGGTATGGTGGATCCGACAGGCCATCCTGAAGGCGATCTGCGAGAAATCGCGGATGATTCGCCTGCCCCTCAACCGTGCCAATGAGCTGGTGCAGATAGAGAAGATGAGGAAGGAATTGCAGAGCGGAGCGAGAGGGGATCCGGAGATAAACGAGATTGCCAAGGCTCTTGATATGAGAGAGGAGCACGTGGCGGACCTCATCAACATCTCCCGGGACATGGTGTCTCTGGATACGCCGATCTACGACGAGAAAGATTCCTCGATTCTGAGCGACTTCGTCGAGGACAAGGGCCAGAAGGCGCCCGAGGAATCGGTTATCGACCGCTCGCTTCGGGAGGACATCAACTTGGTGCTGAACACGCTGAGCGGAAAAGAGGCGGACATCATCCAGTACCGTTTCGGACTGAACGGAAAGCGCCCCATGTCTCTCAAGGAGATCGGGAATCGCTACAAGCTCACGAAGGAGCGGATCCGACAGATCGAAAAGAAGGCTCTGAAGAGGCTTCAGCATCCCTCCCGCAGCCACGCGCTGCGTTCGTATCTGGCCTAGTTCTTTAGCCGTCCTGGAAGCTGCAGGCGCCTCCGGGGCGGGTAGCATGCGCAGAACCAGGGTACCCGTCTCATACGGCCGGGTACCTTTTTTTGCCCCGGCCCCCGGTTCTGAACCCCCGGTTCTGCGAATTGACAGAACCTGCCGTTTTCATTAGATTTGAACACGTCTTCCAACAAAAAATCACATAAGGTGGGAATTCATGGCTAAAGCGACAAAATACGTGTATTTTTTCGGCGGCGGCAAAGCGGAGGGCGAAGCCGCGATGAAGAATCAGCTCGGCGGAAAGGGCGCCAACCTGGCGGAGATGACCAATCTGGGCATCCCCGTCCCTCCCGGTTTCACGATCTCCGCCGATGTCTGCGATCTGTTCTACAAGAACAACAGGAAGTATCCGGCCGGACTGGACAAAGAGGTCCAGGACAATTTGAAAAAGCTCGAAAACCTGATGGGCAAGAAGCTCGGCGATCCCAAGGACCCGCTGCTGGTCTCGGTGCGCTCCGGGGCGGCGATCTCCATGCCGGGGATGATGGACACGGTCCTGAACCTCGGGCTGACCGATGAGGCCGTGGAGGGGCTGGCCGTCCTTTCGGGCAACGAGCGCTTCGCCTGGGACGCCTATCGGCGCTTCATTCAGATGTTCGGCGACGTGGTACGGGAGGTTCCCCACCACTCCTTCGAGGACGCCCTGGAGGCGGTGAAGAAGAAGAAGGGGGTCGAGGAGGACCTCGATCTGGACGCCGAGGATCTGAAGGAAGTGGTCAAACGTTACAAGGCGATCTACAAGAAGCACACCAAAGAGGATTTTCCCCAGAAGCCGATCGAACAGCTCTGGGCATCCATAGACGCGGTTTTCGGTTCCTGGAACAACCCCCGGGCCATCAAGTACCGCAAGATCAACGAGATCAAGGGCCTGCTCGGTACCGCCGTCAACGTACAGACCATGGTCTTCGGAAACTTCGGAGACGATTCGGGCACGGGCGTGTGCTTCACCCGGGATCCCTCCACCGGAGCCGACGAGTTCTACGGCGAGTACCTGATGAACGCCCAGGGGGAGGACGTGGTGGCCGGCATCCGCACTCCCCTCAGCCTCAAGCTCCTGGCCAAGAGAAATCCCAAGATCTACAAGCAGCTCGACGGTGTGCGCCGGCGCCTGGAGAAGCACTACAGAGATATGCAGGACATGGAGTTCACCATCCAGCAGGGAAAACTGTTCCTGCTGCAGACCCGCACCGGGAAGCGAACCGGTCCGGCAGCCGTCACGATGGCCGTGGACATGGTTGAGGAGCGACTGATCACCAAGGAGCAGGCGGTGATGCGGGTGTCTCCCGATCAGCTCGATCAGCTCCTGCACCCGATGATCGACCCCAAGGTCCGCAGAGGAATGAAGGCGCTGGCCAAGGGCTTGAACGCCTCTCCGGGGGCGGCCAGCGGCCAGATCGTGTTCACCGCGGACGAAGCGGAGGAGTGGGCCAAGGGCGGCAAGAAGGTGCTCCTGGTGCGCAGAGAGACATCTCCCGACGACATCGGCGGGATGCACGTTTCCCAGGGGATCCTCACCGCCACCGGAGGCATGACCTCCCACGCGGCGGTCGTAGCCCGGGGCATGGGCACCCCCTGCGTGGCGGGCTGCAAAGCCGTGGTCATCAGCGGCAACACGGCCACGGTCGACGGCAGGAAGTACAAGGAGGGGGAGTGGCTGACCATCGACGGTTCCACCGGCGAGGTTTTCGAGGGCCAGGTGAAGCTGGTCCAGGCCAAGGTCAGCGGTGAGCTGGCGGTGTTCCTCACCTGGGCGGACGAGATCCGCCTGGCCGCGGTTCGTTCCGGGATCAAGGAGAAGGGTTTCCGCGTCCGCACCAACGCCGACCTGCCCCGGGATGCCAAGGTGGCCCGGGATTTCGGTGCCGAGGGTATCGGCCTGACCCGAACCGAGCACATGTTCTTCGAAGAGGGACGGCTGGAGATCTTCCAGGAGATGATCGTGGCCGAGGACCTGGAGGCCCGGAAGAAGGCGCTGAAGAAGCTCCTTCCCCTGCAGAAGGGCGACTTCAAGGGCATCTTCAAGGCCATGCACGGACTTCCCGTGACGGTCCGCCTTCTCGATCCGCCCCTGCACGAGTTCGTTCCCAAGACCAAAGAGGACACCAAAGCCCTGGCCGACCAGATCGGCATTTCGGTGAAGAAGCTCCAGGCCAAGATCGACTCGCTCCACGAGCTCAATCCCATGCTCGGTCACCGGGGATGCCGCCTGGGCGTGACCTATCCGGAGATCTACGACATGCAGGTTCAGGCCATTGCCGAAGCCGCCTGCGAGGTGGCCAAGAACGGGGTCAAGGTTCTGCCGGAGATCATGATTCCCCTGATCGGCGTGGACGTGGAGCTGGATATGCTCCAACAGAACGCCAAGCGGATCGTGGAAGAGGTGATGGCCAAAAAGAAGGTCAAGCTGGACTACAAGATCGGCACCATGATCGAGATCCCGCGGGCCGCGCTGACCGCCGACCGGGTTGCCGAGGTGGCGGAGTTCTTCAGCTTCGGCACCAACGACCTCACCCAGATGACCTTCGGCTACTCCCGCGACGACGCCGGAGTATTCCTGCCCGAGTACGTGGAGAAGGGAATTCTGGAAAAGGATCCCTTCCAGTCCCTGGACCAGGAGGGCGTGGGCCAGCTGGTGGAGATGGGCGTGCAGAAGGGCCGTTCGACCCGAGCGGACCTGAAGGTGGGTATCTGCGGCGAGCACGGCGGGGATCCCAGCTCGATCGAATTCTGTTACCGGGTTGGCATGAACTACGTGAGCTGCTCGCCCTACCGGGTCCCCATCGCCCGTCTGGCAGCCGCCCAGGCGGTGGTGAACAACCGGAAGAAGTAGGGGACGGTCCCGCGCTCGGCGATCCCGCTCTATCCGGACGCTCTATCGGACTCGCTGAGGCTGGGGGTTCTAGTCCGCCTCTGACCCTTCGGAAGGCGGTCTCCGTTTTTCAAATATCCCTGTCGCACCATGGTTTCCGCGTTCAGGATCGCCGCGCCGGCGGCACCGCGAACCGTGTTGTGACCGAGAATCACCATCTTGATGCCGAGAACAGGGCACGGCCGTAAGCGTCCGATTATCGTAGCCATACCCTTTTCCAGCCAGGAATCCCGGGCCGGCTGAGGCCTGTCCGGGTCGTCGAGAACCAGGATCGGCTTTTCAGGTGCGGAGGGCAGACCGAGCTCCTGAGGCAGGCCGCTGAAGCCGTCGAGAACCCGCCGGACCTCGGCCAGGCTCGGATTGCTCGTCAACTTGATGGAGAGGGTTTCGGTATGCCCGTCGTACACCGGAACACGGTTGCACTGGGCGCTGATCTTTATGGGAACCGGTTCGATAACATCCCCCGAAAGAGCGCCCAGAATCTTCAGCGGCTCCGTCTCCATCTTTTCCTCCTCCCCGCCAATATAAGGAATTACATTCCCGAGGATATCCAGAGAGGGCACTCCCGGATGGCCGGCGCCGCTGATCGCCTGGAGGGTGGTCACATTGACCGCTTCCACTCCGAACTCCCTGTGCAGGGGGGCTATGGCCATGGTCAGGAAGATCGTCGAACAGTTGGGATTGGTGACGATCGCACCTCTGTGCTGCTGGCTGTAGATGAGCTGGAAATGTTCTGAGTTTATTTCCGGGATTACCAGGGGAACCTGAGGATCCATCCGGTGATTGCTCGAGTTGCTGATGACCAGGTGACCATCCTCTGCGTATCTCGTCTCGGCGGTCCCGGCCACGGAGGAGTCCAGGCCGGAGAAGAGGATGCGGCTTTTAAGGTCCTCTTCAATGCCCTTTACTCTCAGCTGCCCTGCGTTCTTCGGGATCGGGATGTCCTGTTTCCAATTGCAGGCTTCGGCATAGGACTTGCCGGCGGATCGCTCCGAGGCGACGAGTTCTCTCACCTCGAAGTAGGGATGATTCTGCAGAAGCAGGATGAACTTCTGCCCGACCGTTCCGGTTGCGCCGAGGACGGCTACGTCGATCTTCTCCATTGTCACACCTCCATATCGGTCTGTTGGATCGAAATGAAATGGAGGAGGTTTCGCTGATCTGCTTCCAAAGGCAGGAAACCAATAGCGCTCCACCACCCGGTGACAGTCCCTGGGATTTAGCCCAGGTAACCAAGCTCACGGTACAGGGAAACTGCGAGCTTTCGGCGGATCACCCCTTTCGCATACAGGTTCGTCGGAACCCTGCTTCCTCGCCTGCGCTACTCATGAGACCCGCGCCTCTATTGATCCAAATGTTGGTCTGAAATGCATATCACACGAGCAGTACGTTGTCAATAGGCGTATTCGTTTTTTTCACCCGGCCAAAACCGCATGATTTGCGGAACTCCGAGCCTTCCCCTATACTGTTTGAGTAGATCTTCAGGTAAGGAGGGATCGCAATGAAGAAACTGCTGTTCGATGTTGGTGAGTACAGGGCGCGCCTCAGGATGGTGAAGGAGAGGATGGACGCCGCGGGCGTCGAGGTCATGCTGGTGGTCGACACCGCCAACATGAACTACCTGACCGGCTACGACGGATGGTCTTTCTACGTTCATCAAGGCGTGCTGGTGAGTCTGGATGCGGAGCAACCCGTGTGGTACGGGAGGGAGCAGGACAGCAACGGAGCCCGCCTGACCACCTGGCTGAGTGAGGAAAATATAAAAGGCTACAAGGACGAGTACGTGCAGTCGAGATACATGCACACCATGAGTTTCGTTGCCGGCCTGTTCAGAGAGCGGAGCTGGGACAAGAAACGCGTCGGTTTGGAGATGGACAACTACTGGTTCACTGCCCGCTGCTTCCAGGAGCTGCAGAAGGAGCTGCCCGCCGCGACCTTCGTAGATGCCACCAATTACGTTAACTGGGTAAAAACGATCAAATCGCCCGCGGAGATCGCCTGTATCCGCGAGGCGGCCCGGATATGTGAGCGGGTTATGAAGGTCGCGGTTGAAACGATCGCCGAGGGTGCCTGGGAAAAGGATGCGGCGGCCAAGGTGGTCGAGGCCCAAATCGCCGGTACCGAGGAATACGGGGGAGAATGCCCGGCGATTTTCCCGATTATGCCCAGTGCGGAGCGAACCTCGACCGCCCACCTTACCTTCGATCCGGACCGCCGCTATCAGAAAGGTGATGTGGTCCTGCTCGAGCTGGCCGGTTGCCGCCGCCGCTACCACGCCCCCCTGTCCAGAACGGTCTTTCTGGGCAAGTCTCCCGCCGACCTGAAGAAGATTGCCGATGTGGTGGTTCGGGGCTTGAACCAAACCCTCGAGTTCATCAAGCCGGGTGTCACTGCTGAAGAGGTGGAAGCACGCTGGCGACAGTCGCTCAAGGGTACCGGCGTGGAAAAACCTTCCCGGGTGGGCTACTCGTTTGGTCTCAACTATGTGCCCGATTGGGGCGAACGCACGGTAAGCTTGCGGCCCGGTGACAAAACGATCCTGAAGCCCGGCATGACCATCCATTTCATGCCGGGAATCTGGTTGGAACAATACGGCTTCGAATGCAGCGAGCCTTTTCTGGTCACGGAGACCGGTAGTGAGAAGCTGATCGAGTTTCCCCAGCAGCTGTTCGAAAAATAGCCGGAAGTTAAAAAAAAACTCAAAAAAAATCCCCAAAATCCCGGAAAAACGGCTTGACAGGAAGAACGAACCGAACAATAATGCCCTATGTTTCACTATGATGACGGACGTTCACATAGTAAAACAAGCTCCTATACCCCGGTTCGAACAATCGAAAAGTGTTTTTCCGTGCTCGAACACATTGCAAACCGGCAGCCCGTGCGAATCCCTGAGATCGTGCAGGCGCTGGGTCTCAACAGGGGCAACGTACATCGGCTGGTGGCGACCCTGGAGAGACTCGGCTACGTGGAGAGGCTGGAGGACGGAAAGATCCGCCTGTCCTACAGGATCTTCAAGATGGGGAGCACCGTCCCGCACAGCCGCAAGCTGGATGAGGTAACCCGGCCCTTCATGCACCGGCTTTCCGAGTTGTCGGATGAAACCGTGAATCTCGGCGTCCTGTACGTAGACAACGTCATCTACCTCGACAAAGTGGAAGCCAAGCAGTACCTCCGTCTGGATCATCAGATCGGCGAGATCGATCCCCTGTACTGCACGGCCTTGGGCAAGGTGTTGTTGAGCGGGTTCCCGGAAGCGGATCTGGAGGAGTTTTTCGACTCGGTAGAGCTTCGCCCGTACACGAAGAATACGATCGTGACGAGGGAGAGACTGGAGAAGGAGATTCGCGAAGTGCGCAGAAGAGGGTACGCCCTGGATCTGAAGGAGCTGGATCTCAATCTGCACTGCATCGCTGCACCGATCTACGATTATTCCAACCGGATTGTCGCCGCTTTGAGCATCTCCGCACCTTCGATCCGTTTTACCAGAGCGAAGATCGACAAATTGATAGCACCGATGCTCGAAATCACTGCCGAGATTTCCCGTGAAATGGGCAGTACGGATGCAAACAATCCAACGACCGAAACGAATCAGGCGGAGCAGAGGGCATGACCCTGGAAGAGATACGCGCTTTCATGGAAAAACAGGGAGTTCCCGGCCGGGATCTCCACGATCTACCCGGTTCGAAAAAAACGTTCCCCGATGGCTCCAACTTCCGCATAGAGATTGCGGGGATCGAACGAGCCTCGACTTTGGAGGCGATGATAGGGGAATCGCAGAAGCGGGGAGTTCCGGTGCACCGGATCATCGCCACCGTGGGCGGCTCGACCTTCTGTGACAAACTCGAGCTTCGTGACATGGCCGCAATGGCCGCCGAGCAGCGGATCGAGGTAGTGATATCGGTTGGTCCGCGCAAGGCCTGGGATGCCGGCAGCAAGGAGGGGGTCAGCCCGGAGGGAATGATGCAGGGCTACAGGCTCCGCGGTTCGGACTACCTCTCCTATTGGATCGCCGACATGTTGCGGAACATCGAGGCGGGCTTTCGGGGATTCCTCGTCTACGACGAAGGAGTTCTGGATCTGGTGAGCAAGATGCGAGCGGACGGACTGATTCCTCAGAACACGGTGTTCAAGTTCTCCGTATTCGGCGGCTGCGGCAACGCCGCAGGGGCAAGACTGATCGAGTCGCTCGGGGCTGATTCACTGAATCCCCTGTCGGACATCAGTCTTTCCATGATCGCGGGGATGAGAAAGGCCATTGATATCCCCTTGGATATCTATCTTATCGTTGTCGATTCCTTTGGAGGAACATACCGCATCTACGAGGCACCGGAGATCTGTCGCCTGGCCTCCCCCTGCTATTTCAAGATAGAACCTGGTACGTCGGAGGCCGCCATATACAAACCGTGGGTGAGCGAGGAGTTCCATGCCGAGTTTGTCCGGCAGAAGGTCAAGATCGCCTCGGTTTTGCTGGAAATCATGGAGCGATATGGCCGAGGATCGCGGATATCCCCGGCAGGAGCCGCCGACCTGGTCGTGCCGGTGCCGGACGGAGGAAGCAGATGAGCCCAAGCACCATCAATTATGACGATTTTTCTTTTCCCGGAGCGCCGAAGATTCACCTCGCGCCGCCGGGACCGAAGTCGAAGGAGCTGCTCGAGTACCAGGCCGCCCACGAGAGCTCTGCGATTTCCTACGCCAAGGGGATGCCCATGGCGGTACGGCGCGCCAAGGGGGCAACCGTGGAGGATATGGACGGGAACCTGTACATCGACTGCTTCGGCGGCGCAGGGGTGATGGCGGTGGGACACGCCCACCCGGAAGTGCTGAAAGCGGCCCACGAACAGATCGATCAGGTCACCCACACCCTCGATATCCCCACCCCGGCCAGGAGGGAGATGGAGGAGATCCTGGTTCGCGCGCTTCCCAAAGAGCTGACGCGGCTGTTCTTCGGCGGGCCCACCGGATCCGACGCCGTGGAGCAGGCCATGAAGCTGGCCAAATACAACACGGGAAGGATTCCCTTCATCGCCTTCGAGGGAGGATACCACGGCATGACCGCCGGTGCCCTGGCGCTCACCACCGCCGCTTCCCACAAGGACGGGCTGCTGCCCCTGATCCCCGAGGTGCACTACGCCCCTTACGGCTACTGCTATCGCTGCGCCTTCGGCAGGCGGCCGGAGGACTGCTCCATGGAGTGCACCGGCTACCTCGACCGCATGCTGGCCGATCCCCATTCGGGAGTGACGAAGCCGGCCGCGGTGATCGTGGAGCCGATCCAGGGAGAGGGCGGCTCCATCGTGCCTCCCGAACGCTTTCTGCCGGAAGTTCGGGAAATCTGCGATCGCCACGAGGTGCTGCTGATCTGCGACGAGATCCAATGCGGCCTGGGGCGAACCGGAAAGATGTTCGCCTTCGAGCACACCGGGACCGTTCCCGATGTCGTAACCTTGAGCAAGGCTCTGGGAGGATTGGGTTTTCCAATCTCGGCGATCGCCTACCGCGAAAGTCTCGACACCTGGCCCACGGCCAAAACGATCGGGACCTTCCGCGGCAACATGATCGCTTATGCCGCCGGAGCCAGGGCCCTGCGCTACATGCTGGACTCCGGTCTGCTCGGACACACCGAGCAGCTCGGCCGGGCGGCTCTGAAGCTGCTCAAGGCACTGGAGAAGGACTGCCCGATCATCGGGGAGGCCCGCGGAAAGGGTTTGATGCTGGGAGTGGAGTTCGTTTACGACAAGCACACCAAGAAACCCGCTCCCAAGCTGGCCAAGCGGATGAGAACCCTCTGCCATCAGAGGGGTGTCATGATCGAGGTGGGCGGACACTACGGGAACGTGGCCCGTTTTCTGCCTCCGCTGGTCATCAGCGAAGCTCTGTTGCGCAAGGCGATCGAGATATTTTCCGATTCCGTGCGGGAGATCGAAAAAAATCCGTCAGGAGAGTGAAAGCCCATGCCTGGTAAAAATTGGAATGTCGCGGTTGTAGGAGCCCTCGGGATGGTGGGGTCGGAGATGATCCGCACCCTCGAAAGGCGGAAATTCCCGGTTCGGGAGCTGCGGGCGCTGGATCTGCCCAAGAACGAAGGCACCCCGTTGGAGTTCCGGGGACATACCCTGAAGACACTGGCTGCCTCGGAAGAGAACTTCAAGGGAATGGACATTGCCATCTTCTCCGCGGGAGGTACGGCCAGCCAGGAGCTGGCTCCCAAGGCCGTGCTTCAGGGGGCGGTCGTGGTCGACAATTCTTCGGCCTGGCGCATGGATCCCGAGTGTCCCCTGGTGGTGCCCGAGGTGAATCCCCACGATCTGGAATGGCACCGGGGGATTGTCGCCAATCCCAACTGTTCCACCATCCAGATGGTGGTGGCCCTCAAGCCCCTCCACGATGCAGCCGGAATCAGGCGGGTGGTGGTCTCCACCTACCAGGCGACCACGGGCGCCGGCAAAAAGGGAAGCATCGCCCTGGAGGAGGAATCCATCGAGTTTCTGAAGACCAAAGCGCCCGTAGAGGTCCGCGGCTTCCAGTATCAGATCGCCTTCAACGTGATCCCCCATATCGACGTGTTTCAGGAGGGGGGGTACACCAAGGAAGAGTACAAGATGGTCAATGAGACCAGGAAGATCATGGGGGATGAATCGATCCGGGTGAATGCCACCTGCGTGCGGGTACCGGTGTTCTACGGGCATTCGGAGTCGGTGAACATCGAGATGGAGAGGCCGCTCGGGGCCGAGCAGGCCCGGGAGATCCTGGTGAAGAGCCCCGGGGTGATCCTCCTCGACGATCCGGGCCAGCTCAAGTATCCGATGCCGATCATGACCGACCAGGAAGACGCCACCTTCGTCGGCAGGATTCGAGAGGATCGTACGGTGGAAAACGGCTTGAGCCTCTGGATCGTGTCCAACAACATTCGAAAAGGGGCGGCGTTGAACGCGGTTCAGATTGCCGAGACACTGATACAAAGAGGATGGGTCAAGCCGAGGGATGCGAGAGACTGAACATGGATTTGCAGGAACGGATTGCCGGTCTGCGGGATGAGCTGATCGAGCTCAGAAGGGACTTCCACAAGTACCCGGAGTTGGGATTTCAGGAGCACAGGACCTCGAAGCTGGTGGAGGAGTACCTGCGCGCCCTGGGATTGCCCGTGAAGCGGCTGGCCGGCACCGGGGTGGAAGCGCTGCTGGAAGGCAGCGGAGAGGGACCGGTTTTGCTGCTGCGGGCGGATATGGACGGCCTGCCCGTGCAGGAGGAAAACGACGTTCCCTATCGGTCGGTGAACCAAGGGGTGATGCACGCCTGCGGCCACGACGCCCACACGGCCATGCTGCTGGTGGCGGCCAAGGTCCTCGCGGAACAGAGAAAGCGGATCCCCGGCACGATCAAGCTGGTCTTCCAGCCGAACGAGGAAACGACTGCGGAGCCTCCGGGAGCGGAGGCCATGATCGCCGGCGGTGTCCTGATCGACCCCAAGGTCGATGCGGCCATGGCGCTGCACATCTGGACACCTCTTCCAAGCGGACAGATAGGTATGGACTCGGGCCCGGTAACGGCCACCCTCGACGTATTCAGGATCGTGGTCAGGGGAAGAGGCGGGCACACCGGGTTCCCCGAACAGGCCGTGGACCCTATCATCGCCGCCTCGGCCATCGTACAGTCCGTGCAGACCATCCAGACCCGGGAGATCAGCCTGATGAAACCGACGATCATCATGTTCGGGAAGATCGAGGGAGGCACCAAGTCCAATATCGTTCCCGATCATGTGATCCTGGAAGGCTCGATGCGCTATCTGTACGAAGGCGGGGAGCAGAGCGAGGAAAACCCGGAAGGCAGGCTCAAACGGATCGTGGAGGCGGTGGGTGCGGCCTATCGTGTTCAGTGCGAGCTGGAGATACACCGCGAGAATCGTGCAGTGGTCAACCATCCCGGAATGACCGCCCTGGCCAGGCGTACCGCTGCGGAGGTGCTCGGCGGAGGCGATTCGGTGGTTTCCTATTCCTGCACCGCGGGAGAGGATTTTTCGGATTTCGCCGTGCACGTCCCCAGCGTGTTGTACTTTCTAGGAACGGGAAATGAGGAAAAGTGCAGCTGCTTTCCCCACCACAATCCCCGCTTCAACATCGATGAGGATGTACTGCCCCTGGGGGTGGAGATGCACGTCCGCGGAGCGATGAATTTTTTCGAAAACAAAGGAGGTGATGCGCGGGCGGAGGAATAGTGGGCCTATTGCAGAGAATTCAAAATTTATAGGAGGTGCCATGATGAATGGTAAGAAGCTACTCGTAGTAGCGCTGGTTCTGGCTGTCCTGGTGGCGGGCGTGGGTCTGCTCATGGGCTGCCAGAAAAAAGAAGCGGTCGAAGTAGAGGTGGTCGAAAAAATCGAGCCGAAGTTCGCCTCTGAGGAGATCGAGGGTGATTTCATGACCGTCTGGGCGGAAAACTTCGCCGACGAGATGAGGGAATGGTCCGACGGTCAGATCGACATCACCGTCTATCCCTATGGGACGCTGGGCGACACGCGGGACATCAACGAGCTCTGCCAGATCGGGGTAGTGGAGTACGTGTTCTCCGACTTCGGCTGGATCAGCTCCTTCGTTCCCCAGGCCCAGGTCCTGGCCCTGAACTACCTGTGGCCCCAGGAAAAGATGCCGCAGGTCCTGGAATGGGTGGTCAAAAACGGTAAGATCATGGGCATTCTGGAGGAGCATTTCCGGCACAACGGCCTGGTGCCTCTGGGCATCGTGTACGAGGGATGGCAGTGGGTCAGCTCGAAGAAGCCCAAACGCACCCTCGCTGACTTCGGAGGGTTCAAGGTGCGGGTGATGGGCTCGAAGCTGCTGGTGGAAGACTATAAGTCCTACGGCTCCAGTCCCACCCCGATGAGCTATGGCGAGGTGTACAGCGGCCTGCAGATGGGCCTGATCGACGGTCAGGTCAACCCCCTGTTCGCCATCTCCAGCATGAAGTTCTACGAGGTTCAGGACTACCTGACCCAGATATGGTCCGAGCCCTTCGTCGGGATCCCGACCGTGAACATGCAGTTCTTCGACTCTCTGCCCAAGGAGACGCAGGAGAAGATGCGCCAGTTCTGGGCGGACGCGGTCATCCCCTCGGCCGAGTGGATCGACGCCAAGAACAAGAACGAGCTGGAGCAGATGCTGGCGGATCGTCCGGAAATCGAGGTGTACCGGTTCACCGCTGAAGACATCAAGCCCTTCAAGGAGCAGGCTCAGAAGGTCCACTCCACGTATCTGAACATCGGCGGTGAAGGAGCCCAAGAGGTTCTCGACACCCTGCTGGCGGACATCGAAAACGCCAAGAAAGCAGTGGGAGTCAAGTAAACAATAACTCGAGCTGGGCGATACGGGCAAATCCCCTGTCGCCCAGCCTTTTCGAAAATGAGGTTGATTGTATGCAAAAGAAGGGAGAGAAAAGACTTACGGCAAGAGAGGTGTTCGCCGGCTTCAACCGGATTGTGGGCGGTATCGTGAACACCTTCGAGGTGGTAAGCCTCTGTTTCGGCGTTGCCGCGCTGGCCGTCCTGCTCATCTCCAATGTCGTGGCCCGGGAGTTCTTCAAGAGCATCTACTTCGCGGAGGAGGTCTCGGAGTTCCTGGTGATCTTCACCACCTTCGTCGGGGTGAGCTACGCGGTCAGAAAAGCCAGGCACATCCGCATGGGGGCCTTCTTCGACCTGATGGGTCCCCGTCTGGAGAAGATCTTCATCTTCGCCATTTCAGCGGTGAGTGCGGTGGTGATGTTTCTCATGGCCCGCTACTCCCTGGCCTATCTGCTGGAGAGCAAATCCTTGAGTCAGTCCACTGAAGCCCTCAGGCTGCCCTACTGGACCTTCCTGGTCATCGTGCCGATCGGCTTTCTTCTGGCCGGCATCCAGTACGTGCGGACCATTATCCGCAACATCGTGCGCAAGGAGGTCTGGATGTCTCCGGAGCAGCGCAGCGAGTACGAGGAAGAGGGATAAGGAGGTAGGCCATGACATTTATGTGGATCAGCATGGTCGCCATGCTGCTTTTGGGATTCCCCTTCATGGTTACGATCCTGGGTCCCCTGATCGCGCACATCTCCGTAAATATACCCTCCTTGAAGATGACCGTGCTGGTGCAGCAGGTTCTGACCGGGCTCACGCCGCCGGCTCTGGTCTGTGTGCCGATGTTCATCCTGGCGGCCAGCATTATTACCTCGGGCAAGGCCGCGCGCAAGCTCATAGATATGGTGAGGTCCTTCGTCGGGCATATTCCCGGCGGGCTGCCGATCACCACCAACGCCAGCTGCACCCTGTTCGGGGCGGTCTCCGGTTCCACCCAGGCTACAGTGGCCGCTATCGGGGGCACCATGCGTCCCATGCTCCTGGAAGCGGGGTACAATAGCCCCTTCACCCTGGGGCTGATCATCAACTCCAGCGACATCGCTTTCCTCATTCCTCCGAGCATCGGATTCATCGTCTACGGGGTGGCCACCAACACGTCGATCGGCAAGCTCTTTCTGGCCGGGATCGGCCCGGGCCTGCTCATCTTCTTCATGTTTTCGATCTACTGCTATTTCTATTCCAGGATCAAGAAAGTGGGTCTGGCGC
Source organism: uncultured Spirochaetaceae bacterium (assembly GCA_964588525.1). Classification (GTDB taxonomy): domain Bacteria; phylum Spirochaetota; class Spirochaetia; order SZUA-6; family DRHE01; genus JAFGQJ01. Next base: position 23,897 of record CAZPQC010000011.1, on the reverse strand, counting down.
CCAAAGCCAGCTGGAAGGAACGATTCGTCGCGGTCAAGGATGGCATCCTGGTCATGGGCTTCCCCGTGCTGATCGTGGGGGGAATCTACACCGGGATCTTCAGCCCGACTGAGGCGGCGGCCGCTTCGGTTGCCTATGCCCTGATCCTGGAAGGACTGGTGTACCGCAGCCTGACCTGGAAGAAAATCTACAAGTCCTTCCTCGACACCGGGGTCATCACCGGAGTGGTGTTCGTCCTGGTGGGAGCAGGACAGGCCTTCTCCTGGCTGATCAGCTTCCTGCGCATCCCCCAGGCCTTTATGCCCCTGCTGTTCGGCACCGATCCTTCGCAGCTCAAGGTGATCATGATCGTGGTCATTTCCTACTTCATAGCCTGCATGTTCGTGGACCCGATCGTGGCTATATACATCCTGAGCCCGATCTTCGGGCCGTATGTGGTGGCCACCGGCATCAACTCGGTGTTCCTCGGAGTCCTGGTTACCCTGCAGGCGGCCATCGGCTCGGCCACGCCGCCCTTCGGCTGCGACATCTTCACGGCCCAGCTGATCTTCCGCAGGCCCTACCTGGAGGTGATACGGCACACGCCGCCGTTCATATTTATACTGATCCTGGCGACCATCCTGTTGATCGTGTTCCCCGACATCGCCATGTTCCTGCCCGACACGATGCTGGCTCGCTAGGCTCACTGGAGGTAGAGAAAATGAAATTCTCATCTGAGGTGGAGAAGCTCCTTCTCGATGTGCCGAAGCCCGGCAACTGGGTGCCCGATGAGTACGACGTGGGCATGAGGGACATCATGGTCGACTGGAGGGAAGCGAAGCGGGTGGATGCGGGGATCATCGGCATCCCTTTCGATACCGCGGTGATGGGGCGCAGAGGCTGCCGCTTCGGTCCGGAGGGAGTGCGCAGCTCCCTGGTCTTCTCCAATGTCTACGAGCCGGGAATCGATATGGATCTGTCTGCGGGATTCAGCGTAACGGATTTCGGCAACATCGACGTACTGCAGACCGACGTGCTGGGCACCCACGAGCGGGTGGAGAAGGTGCTCACCGAGATCTTCCGGACCGGAACAACCCTGGTGGCCATCGGCGGCGATCATTCTCTTGCCTATCCGGATGCCAAGGCCCTGATCAACAGTGTGGACGGCAGGATCGGGGTGATCATGATCGACGGGCACCTGGACGTGCGCATCTCCCACCACGGGGAGGTGTCCAGCGGAACACCCTTCAGGCGTTTGGTGGAGGAGCCCGAACGGGCGGTTCTCCCGAAAAATCTGGTGGAGCTGGGTATCAACGGCTGGCTCAACTCCCGCTTCTACATGGACTGGTGCCGGGAGAAGGGAATCACGGTGATCCCGGCCAGGCAGGTGCACAAACGGGGGATCGAGGAGGTGGTGAATCAAGCCCTCGAGCTGGCCTCCGACGGTACAGAGGCCATTTTCTTGAGCATCGACATCGACGGGCTCGATCTGAGCGTGGCGCCCGGGACCTGTGCACCCAATCCGGGGGGCCTAAGCTCCTACCAGGCCCTTGAGGCTGTCTGGATGATCGCTCAGCATCCGTTGACCCGGGGATTCGACCTTGTCGAGGTTGCCCCTTCCCTAGATGTGGCCAATCTGACCTCGATCATGGCTGCAGCAATGGTGATGCATTTTCTTGGGGGGACCAAGAAGAGACTGGATAACAAAAAAAGATAGGAGGTTATCGTCATGCCTGTTTTTCCGGAGAAGGAATACAGACAGAGAATCGAAAAGACCAAGGATCGGATGAAGAACGACGGTATCGATGTGCTGTTCGTCTCGCAGCCGGCCAACATGAACTACCTCACCGGCTACGACGGCTGGTCCTTTTACGTGCACCAGGGGCTCATCGTTTCCCTGGATCAGGAGGAGCCCATATGGGTCGGCCGGGGCATGGACGGCAATGGGGCCAAGCTGACCACGTTCCTGAAGCCCGAAAACATCCGTTCCTACGCCGATGACTACGTGCAGTCCAAGATCAAGCACCCCATGATGTTCGTGGCGGACATCATCAAGGAGAAAGGCTGGGAGCGCAAATCGATCGGCGTGGAGATGGACCAGTTCTACTTCACCCACAGGAACTACGTGGAGCTGGAGAAGGCACTTCCGGGTGCCAAATTCAAGGACGGGAACCTGCTGGTGAATATGGTGCGGCAGATCAAGAGTGAAGAGGAGATCCGCTTCATGAAGATCGCCGGGCAGATCGCCGTCAAGGTCATGCAGACGGCCATCGACACCATCGATGTGGGCGTGCGGGAGTGCGACGCCGCCGCAGCCATCGCCGCGGCGGAGTACAGGGGCACCGAGCGGCACGGTGGCGACTATCCGGCCATTGTGCCCCTGATGATGGCGGGGGAGGGTACCAGCACTCCGCATCTGACCTGGACCGACAAGAAGTACCAGAAGGACGAGCCGATCATCCTGGAGCTGACCGGGGTGTACAAGCACTACCATGCCCCGATTGCCCGCACCATGTTCCTGGGAACGCCTCCCCCCCTCATCAAGGAGGTCGCCGACGTGGTCATCCACGGACTGGGTGAGACCCTGCAGATCGTGAAACCCGGGGTCACCTGCGAGGAGGTGGAGGCTCGCTGGCGGCAGGCCATTTCGGGCACCAACGTGGTCAAGGAGTCCCGCATAGGCTACTCGATCGGTCTCAACTATCCTCCGGACTGGGGCGAGCAGACCATGAGCTTGCGCCCGGGGGACAAGACGGTGCTCAAGCCCAACATGGCCTTTCACATCATCCTCGGGATCTGGGAGGAGAAGGTCGGCTTCGAGGCCGACGCCACCATCAGGATCACCGAGAAGGGCTACGAGCCGCTGTACGAGTTTCCGAACAAGCTGTTCGTGAAGTAGCCGGATGCTCCACTCTCCGATACCCCTCTCCGCGGTCTATCAAGCCCGTCAGCGGATTGCGGGAAGGGTGCTGAGAACCCCGCTGATCGCCTCCCCCGTTCTGAGTGATCAGGTCGGCGCAGCCGTGTATCTCAAGCTCGAAAGCCTGCAGAAGACCGGTTCCTTCAAGGTTCGGGGGGCCTTCAACAAGATCCTCGGCCTGAGCGAGGAGGAGCGCCGGCGGGGGGTGATCACCTTCTCCACCGGCAATCACGGCAAAGCCGTAGCCTGTGCGGCCGGAGATTCGGGGATAGCGGCGGTGGTTTGCGTGTCCGAGCATGTCCCCGCCTACCGGGCCAAGGCCATTGCAGCGTACGGTGCGGAGGTCGTAGTCAGAGGCAAGAGCCAGGACGAGGCGGAGGAGCACTACCGGCGGCTTCAGAGAGACAGGGATCTTATTCCGGTAAAGCCTTTCGACGACCCCCAGATCATCGCCGGGCAGGCCACCATCGGTCTGGAAATCCTGGAGGATTTGCCCCGGGTAGATACGGCTCTCATTCCCCTGTCCGGCGGAGGGCTGCTCTCCGGTATTGCCCTGGCTCTGAAATCCGCCAACCCCTCGATTCGAGTGGTCGCCGTATCCATTGAACGCTCTCCGGTGATGCAGGAGAGCGTGAAAGCGGGCAAGGCGGTGGCGGTGGAAGAACGGGACACACTGGCGGATTCCCTGCTCGGCGGGATCGGTCTTGATAATCGGTACACCCTGCCCATGGTCGGCGAGCTTACCGATGAGTTCATCGCCGTGTCGGAAGAGGAGATCGCCGGGGGCATGACCTACGCCCTCGAAGAACACGGGCTGGTCTTGGAGGGAGCGGGGGCCGTGGGGATCGGGGCGCTGCTGGCAGGAAAGGTCAGGGACCCGGGAAGTTGTACGGCGGTTGTGCTCAGCGGCGCCAGTGTGGACCTGCCGCGCTACCTCGATGTCGTGGGCGAGCGCATCCTCCGGGGCTCTAACCGGGGATAGAAAATTGAGGTGAACCTGTGGAAATTCTTGTGTTGACGGAACAGGATCTTCGCTCCTGTATCAAGCTGGATTCTGACGTTATCGACGCCGTGGAACAGGCCTTTGTCAATCTTTCCCGGGGAAAGGCCACGGTTCCTCCGATCATGATGCTGCCCGTGCCCGAACGGCGCGGTGAGGTAGACGTAAAGTCCGCCTACATCGAGGGAATGGACAGCCTGGCCGTCAAGATCGCCTCGGGGTTTTTCGAAAACTTCCGGATGGGATTGCCCAGTGCCAGCGGACTGATGGTCCTGGTGAGCTCGGAAACCGGGTTCCCCCTTGCTGTTCTCCTGGACAACGGCTACCTGACCCAGGTGCGTACCGGAGCGGCCGGGGCGATCGCCTCCAAATATCTGGCCCCGAAAACCGTGAAGAGCGCCGGAGTCGTGGGGGCCGGAACGCAGGCACGCTACCAGATCCGGGGCCTGAAGCTGGTGCGGGATTTCGAGCGCCTGCTGATCTACAGCCTCTACGAGGAGGAGATGGACAGATACGTCGAGGAGATGTCGGAGGAGCTCGGAGTGGAGATCCGAAAAGCCGCTTCGGTGGAGGAGGTGGTGAGGAACAGCTCGGTGGTGGTGACCACCACCCCTTCGCGGGAGCCGTATCTGGAAGACAAGTGGCTGCACCCCGGTCTGCATATTACGGCCATGGGGACGGACACCGAGGAAAAGCAGGAGCTGCACCCGGAAGTCCTTGTACGGGCGGACCTGCTGGTCTGCGATCTGTTCTCCCAGTGCCGCCGCCTGGGAGAGCTGCACCACGCGCTGGACCGGGGCTTGATCAGCGAGGGCGCTGGCGTGTCGGAGCTGGGCGAGCTGATCGCCGGAACCAAGCCCGGCCGCAGCGCGGATGAGCAGATAAGCGTGTGCGACCTGACCGGTGTCGGCGTTCAGGACACGGCGATCGCCCGTCTGGCTTTCCAGAAGGCGAAGGAATGCAAGCTGGGCATGCGCGTAGCGAGCTGAATAAGCCGAAGCTTCGACGTTTCGCCCCCGTACCTCGGAGGAGTCCCGGTGGCTAAAGAGTCACGCACGGATAGCTCTTCTACTCCCGTAGTTGCCTACCTGCAGCTGGCCCTTGCCATGATGATCACCGGCAGCCACGTGGTGGTAGGCAAGTTGGTGATCCGCTCTTTCCCGATCTTCTTTGCCAGCGGAACCACTCTGGGACTGGCTTCGCTGATCTTCATCGTACTGCTGCTGGTAAAGGAAGGCCGGTTTCCCCGAATAGGTTGGCGGGATCTCGGACTGCTGGCTGCCCAGGCCTTCACCGGCCTGTTTCTCTTCAGGATTGCCACCCTCAAGGGGCTGGAATACACGGGGGGCATCGAAGCGGGCATCATCCTCAGCACGACCCCGGCCGTGATCGGCCTGATCTCCTTCACCTTCCTGCGGGAGAAGGCGCACTGGAACAAGATCGCAGCCGTGATTCTGGCTTTTCTCGGCATCCTGATCATCAACCTCTCCGGAGTGGCCGCTGATCCGGGGCTGGGCACGATGCCGCAGGCAGTACGGCCGGTTCTGGGCAGCATGCTGCTGTTCGTTTCGGTCCTCGGGGAGGCGTTCTTCACGGTGATACGGAAAATGCTTTCCGGAAGAATATCGGTCCTGGCGAATGCGGCCGTGGTAAGCTCGCTGGGTTTCCTGATGCTTTTGCCTTTTTCGCTTACCCAGGTGGGAAAGGTGAATTACCCGCAGCTCGGGGCTCTGCAGTGGATCGAGCTGCTGTACTACGGGACCATCGTCCCCCTTACCGCCTTCCTGCTCTGGTTCAGCGGTGTGAGCAAAGCCCAGGTGAACATTGCCGGCGTGTTCACCGGGTTTCTTTCTATCAGCGCTCTGATTCTGTCTATGCTGATCCTCAAGGAGAAGGCTCTGTGGTCCCATTTTGTCGGCCTGGGCCTGGTTCTTGCGGGCATTGCCTTGGCGGTCGGGGTCGCCCGGAAGAAGATCAAGCTGGTGTGAGGCGCATGGACAGCCGCCGTTCCCGGAGCTTCGAGCTCCAGAATGTTCGTACCGACTTGCTCGTCGTCGGGTCGGGAGCCGCCGGATTTACAGCCGCTATCCAGGCGGCTAGAGAGGGCTGCCGGGTGCTGCTCGCCGATAAACAGCTGATCGGTCGAAGCGGCTGCACGGTCATGGCCGAGCAGCTTGCCGCGGTGGTGCCCGGTCAGGTGGAGGGGGACAGCCCGGAGCGGCACTACCGGGACACCCTGGAGGCCGGCAGGGGTCTGTGCCGCCCTGAGCTGGTGCGCCTGCTGGTCGAGGAGGTATTCCAGCGGGTCAGCGAGCTGGAGGCTGCGGGTTTGCGCCTCGACAGGCGGGCAGACGGCACCTATGCCTTGGATCGGATGAACGGACATCGCTACCCCCGTTCCCTGTACCATCGTGATGTCACCGGCAGATCGATAATCAGAGCATTGCGGGAATGCGCTCGCAGCCTGGACGTGGCGACCCGTTCTGACCTGCTGGTGACCGCCCTCCTGCAGGGGGACGAAGGCCTGGCCGGGGCGCTGGCCGTCGACGCCAGAAGCGGTGATCCGGTGATGATTCGATCCAAATCCGTGCTTCTGGCAACGGGAGGAGCGGCCGGGCTGTTCGCGCCGAACACGAACCCCGCCGGGGCCACAGGAGACGGTCTGGCCCTGGCCCTGCAAGCGGGGGCGCTGCTCGAGGATCTGGAGTTCGTACAGTTCTACCCCGCATGCCTGGCTCATCCACCCGCCGTGAGGGGCAGCCTGCTGGGGATTTCCCAGTACGGCCGTCTCCTGAACAACCGCAACGAACGATTCATGGAAAGCTACGACCCCGAAGCAATGGAAGCAACTACCCGGGACCGTCTCTCTCGGGCCATCGCAATGGAGCTCCGCTCCGGTCGGGGTACCCGGAACGGGGGAGTCTACTGCGACCTCACCGGCCTGGATCGGTCACTGTACGATCAATACTCCTCCCTTATCCGATCTTTACACCGCCGGAGAGTCGATATCGAGAGGGAGCGGGTCGAGGTATGCCCGGCGGCGCACTATACGATGGGCGGGGTGCACACCGACGAGAACGGAGAAACCACGGTTGACCGGCTCTTCGCCGCCGGCGAGGTCGCCTCCGGTGTGCATGGAGCCAATCGCCTGGGAAACAACAGCCTCAGCGAGACGCTGGTGTTCGGTTATAGGGCCGGGCGTTCGGCGACCCGCTGCTGCCGAAAACACGGCTTTGCCCGGCCGAACCGGGAACAGGTGGACGGCGAGCTGGAGCGAGTCGGCGCTCTGATCAACAGGAAGCCGAAGCGGTTGGCGCCGGCGGTGATCAAGGAAAGGCTGCAGCTGCTGATGGGTGAGCACGCGGGAGTGCTCCGTGAAGAGACCGAACTTGCCCATGCGGCGCGGGAATTGCGGCGGCTGCAGGAACAGCTGCGCCTGGAAACGGGAATCCGCCCGGAGCACTTGGTTGCCAACCTGCAGTTGTTCGATTACCTCGAAACGGAGAACATGCTCCTGCTCGCCGGCGGACTCATCGAAGCGGCCCGGATGCGACGGGAAAGCAGGGGTGCACAGGTCCGCCTGGATTATCCGAACCAGGATGACCGGCAGTGGCTCTCCCACATTTCGGTGTGCATGCAAGCGGGCACCCTGCGGGTGGAGAGCAATGCCTGCGGCGGGGGACAACCGGGGGAGTAATGGGTACGGTTTTCAAGGTACGGATACTTCGATTTGATCCGAAAAGACAGGATCGACCCTTCTACCGCAGCTACGAGGTCCAGGCGGATGAGAAGCCCACCGTGCTCGAATTATTAAAAGAGATCTACAGGAAGCACGACGGCGGGATCTCGTTTCGCTGGTCCTGCGGCACAGGCAAATGCGGGGCCTGCGCGATTCAGCTGAACGGCAGGCGCACTCTGGCCTGTCAGCACGTAGCCGTAGAGCAGGAGTTGACAATTGAACCCGTGAAGGATTGCTCCGTCATACGGGATCTTACAACGGCCCTCGACCAAACCACCCGCAGATCGCGGGTGCACGGCGAACCCAGGCAAGGAGGTGATAGGTAGATGATCTATAGAGTAAAAGGACGACAGGTGAGCTACGGGGAGGCAGTCGGTATCATCCTTTTAGAGAATTATGCCCCCTTCATTCCCGGCGACGTGGCCAACGCCACCACGTATGATTTCCCCGTGCGCTTTCAGCGGGTGGAGAACTTCAGCGTGGAACGTATTTTCAAGCACGACATGTCCCTGCTCGATCCGGTTCTGGAAGCGGGCCGGGCTCTGGTGCGCGAGGGGGTGAGGGCGGTCACCGGTGACTGCGGATTCATGGTGATCTACCAGGAACAGCTGGCCGCCGCGCTGGAGGTGCCCGTGTTTATGTCCAGCCTGCTGCAGATCCCCTTCTTGAGGCATATGATCGGGCTCGATGAGAAGATCGGAATCATCACGGCGAACTCCGAGTCCCTGGATGAATTCGTGCTGCAGAGAGCCGGTGCGGATTCCTCGGCTGGGCTGCTGATAAAGGGTTTGCAGGGCAAGGAGCATTTTGTGAGCGCGGTCATCAGGGAGGAAGGTCTTTTGGATTCGGAGAAGATCGAAACAGAGGTGGTTTCCGTGGCCGAGGAGATCGTCGCCCAAGACTCGAAGGTCAAGATAATACTCCTGGAGTGCAGCATGCTTGCTCCCTATGCCGCGGCGGTGCAGGAAACGGTGAACCTTCCCGTTTTTGATTTCATCACCATGATCAACTACGTATTTTCCGCCGTTGTACGGCGGCGCTATAGAGGATTCATGTAGTTTGATCGATACGCAACGGCTGCGCAGCGATCTGGAGGAACTGTCCGGAATCGGCAGACTTCCCACCGGTGGCATGTCCAGACCTGCCTTCAGTCCGCAGGAAAAACAGGCCCGCCGCTGGTTCATCGGCAGGCTCGAGGAGGCCGGTCTGGAGGTCAAGGTGGATGAAGCGGGCAATATCACCGGCCGGCTGCCGGGCCCGGGGCCGGCGGTGCTTAGCGGTTCCCATCTGGACACGATAGAGAACGGCGGAGCCTTCGACGGCGCTCTGGGGGTGCTGGCGGCGTTGGAGTGCGCGCGGGTGATCAAGGAGCGGAATTTGAGCTGCCCGTCACCCGTAGAGGTAATCGCCTTCAGCGACGAAGAGGAGGCATTCATAGGTTTTCTCGGCAGCCGGGCTTTGATGGGTCAGCTGTCCGACAAAGAGCTCGAAGAGGCGAGGAATCCGCAGGGACTCTGGTTGAGTGAGGCCATGGCGGAATGCGGTCTGGACGTCGGAGCCGTTCGCCGGGCCGGACGCGACCCGTCTACGATCAAGGCGTTCGTCGAGCTGCACATCGAGCAGGGACCGATATTGGCGCAGCGGGGCGTATCGGTCGGGGTGGTGGCGGCGATCAAGGGCAACTACCGCTACGGGATCACCCTGCGGGGGCGAAGGGATCACGCCGGGGTGCCGATGAAAGGCAGACGGGACCCGCTGTTCGCCGCACTGGCCCTGATAGAAAAAATACGGGCCCACGGCAGCCGGATCGGTTCCGAGGTGTTGATGACGGTGGGCCGGTTCACCGTCGAGCCGGGACTGGAGAATGTAATTCCCGGGAGTGTCTACTTCTCCGTCGATTTCAGGGACGAAAATCCCGGTGTCCTGAGGAGCCTGGAAGGACGCCTGTTCGATGAGATCGGGCGGCTGCGCTCCGAGTCGTCCCTCGAAATACTGCAGCAACCGCTTCTGAAAATCGATCCGGTGCCTTTGTCCCCTTCGATTCAAAGGGCGATCAAACAGGCCGCTGATCAGCTGGACATCGACTGGCTTTCCCTGCAGAGCGGGGCGGGACACGATGCTCAGGTGATCGGGCAGTTCGTGCCTACGGGAATGATCTTTGTTCCCAGCCTGGGAGGCCGGAGTCACTGCCCCGAGGAGCACACCGAATGGAGAGACATCGAGAGGGCCACCGAGGTTCTCCTGGCCGTGATCCTGCGTCTGGCTGCGGCGGACTAGGGTCGGGCGTTCGTGGAGTATCTGAAGGGGATGGAGGTCCTTGTCGGAGGATCTCCGGGCGGTTTCTGGGGCCCCGGCAAAAAGCGGGCTGCAAACCATTGGAAAAGTGGTAAAATTTAAAGTCCCGCTTTAAATATTGCTAGAAATCTGAGTGTTTCAGCCCCCCAAAAATTCCAAGTGGGTCAGTTTGATCCGGACGATCCGCCGGAGCGCTCCAGGCTGCGCTTCATCTCCGCAAACAGGCGGGTTGCCTCTTCGCTGCCGACCTCCTCGTCCTCCCGGTGATGCTCGATCAGCTCGGCGGGTAGCTCCTCGAGAAAGGGGGAGGGTTCAGCCTCCTCCGGCCGCCCGCGGCGCCGGCGGCTTCTGCAGGAGCTCAAGAACAGCCGCTGTTTGGCCCGGGTGATGGCCACATAAAAAAGGCGGCGTTCCTCCTCGAGGTTGTGCGCCCCCTCTTCGACGGAGCGGGCGTGGGGGATCAGCCCCTTCTCCAGCCCGGCCAGAAATACGGTGTCGAACTCCAGCCCTTTGGCCGCGTGGATCGTCATCAGATTGACCCGCTGCCTGCCGGCGGCATCCTCCAGGTTGTCCCTGGACACCAGGGTCACCCGGTTGAGGTATTCGTAGAGATTCGGATCCGGATTGTCCGGATCCTCCTCATAGCCGGAAATCGAGTCCATCAACCCTTCGACATTTCCGTACTTCCAGCGGGCTACCTCCGGCCGGGAATGCTCCTGCACCAGGTAGCTCCAGTAGTCCAGTTCCTCGACAAGTGCCCCCAGGGTCGATGCCAGCCGACCCTTCTTGAAGAACCTCGATCGGAATGATTCGATCAACTCGATGAACTCCCCAAGCACTTCCGCCGCCTTGTCGGGCAGGGAGGAAAACGGTGCCCCGGCGATCTCGGCGCCGGCTGCCGCTCCGGCAACTGCCGCTCCGGCACCCGGCGACCCTGCGGAGGCAGCCGATGTCGATCCCGACAGGGCGTTGAGGGCGGAGTACAGGGAACAGCTGCGCGATCGGGCAGCAGCCACGATCGCCTCTATCGTTTTTTTCCCGATTCCCCTTCGGGGGGTGTTGATGATACGGAGAAGGTTCATATCATCGTCTGGATTGGCCATCACCTTCAGATAGGCCAGGATATCCTTGACCTCCTTGCGCTGGAAAAAGCTCATCCCGCCGGACACCTGGTAGAGAAGGTTTTGGCGGACGAAGGCCTCTTCGATCGCCCGGGTTTGACCGTTGGTGCGCACCAGCACGCCGAACTGATTCAGGGGCACACGCTCCTTCAAGGCCAGGCTGCGGATTCGTTCGGCGATGAACTCACCCTCCTGCTGCTCGTTCTCAGGGGTTACCAGAACCACCGAATCCCCTTCGGACAAAGCCGACCAGAGACTCTTGCCTTTACGGTTCTTGTTGTGAAGGATCACCCGGTTGGCCGCCAGCAGGATTTTCCGGGTAGATCTGTAGTTCTGTTCGAGTTTGATCTCCTGGTAGGCGGGAAAGTCCCTCTCGAATTGGAGGATGTTCTCGAAATGGGCGCCTCTCCACGAGTAGATCGACTGGTCGTCGTCGCCGACAACGCAGAGATTGCCTGAAGGCCCCGCCAGCAGACTGATCAGACGGTACTGCTGAAGCGAGGTGTCCTGGAACTCATCGACCATGAGGTACCGGAACCGCTGCTGCAGAGCCGATCGAACCTCGGGGTCACCGTCCAGGAGCCGGACGGGCAGGCGGATCAGGTCGTCGAAATCGACGGCGTTGAACAATTTCAGCCGGTTCTGGTACTCCTCGAATAGGGGGCGAAGATGGATCGTTTCCTCCTGCCAATCCGCGGTCCCGCTCTTCAGCTTGGAAAACAGGCCGCCGATCCGGTAGGAATCGAACCCCTCGTCCCCCCGCCGGAGCAGACCCAGATCCCGGGCACTCTCTTTGATCAGGGCTTGTTTGTCCGTCTGATCGTAGATGCTGATGTTCCGGCGATAATCCAGCCGGTGACCGTGTTCCCGCAGCACCCGCACACCGAAGGCGTGAAATGTCGACACTGTCAGGTTCTGCAGCTTCTGGGCGCACAGCTTCCGCACACGGCCGGCCATTTCCTGGGCTGCCTTGTTGGTGAAGGTCACGGCCAGAATTGCGGACTGGGGCACTCCCCGGCCGAGCATGTAGGCGATGCGGTGCGTAATGACCCTGGTTTTCCCGGAGCCGGCCCCGGCAAGGATCAGCAGCGGCCCTTCGATGCTCCTGACGGCATGAAGCTGCTGGGGATTGAGAGATTCGGTTAATCGGGGCATCTACCTGGTCTACTTGAGGAAGAAGTAAAGGGCCTTGATTCCGAGGGTAAACACGGCGGCAACGATGATACCGGCGATAATCACACCGCCAAACACGGCCAGGATCGTTTTGCGTCGATCCATGCCCAGGATCCAGGCACCGAGGGTTCCCGTATAGGCTCCGGTAATGGGAAGAGGGATGGCCACGAAGAGGATCAAGCCTGCGTACCCGTACTTTTCTACCTTGGCATGTACCTTGCGGCGGGATCGTTCAACGATACGCTCGAAAAATCGCCGGTACGGCTGCCAGCGCTCCAGGAGCTTGTGCAGGGTGGAGAGGAACAAATAGACGAGGGGTGCAACCAGGGCATTGGCTCCCACGCATATCAGGTAGGCCATCAGCAGAGGAACATCATTGGACAGGGCGAAGGGCAGGCCCCCCCGTAATTCGGAGATCGGCAGCAGACAGAGTGCAAGGGTTACCAGGAGTGTACGCAAACTCATACGGTAATGCCCCTCCCGGGCTCGTTGTTCGCACCCGGAAGGGGAAGAAACCTGCGGTAGAAGTATTAACCGGCTTTGACGGCCTTGCTGCTCTCCCACAGGCCGTGGATATTGCAGAAGCTTAGACCGTACAGTGTGCCTGAGGCTTTCAGGGTCAGTGTCGCGCTGACCGTCGGTTCTGTGAACGCCGGGCCTTCATTCGCTCCCTTGACGGACTCGCCATGGGCGTTGAACTCGCAGTTGGCCAGCTGATAGCTGAATTTATCGTCATCCGGTTTGAAGAACACCTGGATCCAACGGATGTGGTGCTCCGTGGTGTTGGGATGGGCGATTTGTTTGCCCACGGATACGGTCACCTGGAACTTCTCCCCCGCCTTCACGGAGTCTGGACATTCGATAACCGGAGAATGCTTCTCCTGCTTCCAATCGGCGCTTTGAAATTGATCACCAAATTTGGCCATTCGGCTCCTCCTAGTAGTTGGATTTTGATTATTGATACCTGGTCAAAGATAACATTGAAGGGGGGGGAATGTAAATAAGACTATATAGGTAATCTACGATATCGGCCGCTCTTGCAGCTGCCTGGTGGAACTGCTACAATCCAAGCCGAAACCCATGCACAGCAACATCCGATCCCGAACCACCGAACCGTTGCATCGCCTTTCCTGGGGAAATCGAGTGCTGGATTTTCAGGAGCGCCCCTATGTAATGGGTATTCTGAACTGCACCCCCGATTCCTTCTACCCGGGATCCCGGGTACCGGAGATCGATCAGGCGGTGCAGACGGCTCTTTCCATGATCCAAGCCGGCGCGGATATCCTGGACGTGGGCGGTGAGTCGACAAGGCCGGGATCCGATCCGGTGGGGGCCAGCGTTGAGATCGGGCGGGTTGTTCCGGTCATCAAAAAAATCCGTGAACTCTCGGAGGTGCTCATCTCCATCGATACCCGCAAAGCCGAGGTCGCGGAGAAGGCTCTGGCCGCAGGCGCCGATCTGGTCAACGACGTTTCCGCTCTTCGCGACAACCGGGCTCTGGCGGAGTGCATCGTAGAGCGGGACGTTCCCGTGATCCTGATGCACATGCGGGGGGAGCCGAAGAATATGCAGGAAAATCCCCACTACCGGGACGTGATTGCCGAAATCACCGAGGATCTGGCCGGCTTCATCGATTTCGCCCGTTCCTGCGGGATCCGGGAGGATCGGATCATCATCGATCCGGGAATTGGCTTCGGCAAGCGCCTTCAGGACAATCTCTGCATTATTCGCGATCTTCGATCCCTGCGCTCCCTCGGCCACCCCATCTTGATCGGACTGTCCCGCAAATCCTTCATCGGCACGGTGCTCGACAAACCCGTGGGCGAGCGGCTGATCGGTACCGTGGCGGCGCATATGCTGGCATTGATGAACGGAGCGGACATTCTCAGGGTCCACGACGTCGCAGAGGCGGTGGACACCGTCAAGATCTTTGAGGCGGTTCGGCGCTCCGCGATTCGGCGGGTATAGGCATGGATTGGTTTGCGGGACACTGGTTCGTGCGGGATTACATCGTACCCATACTCGACATCCTGCTGCTGGCCTATCTGATCTTCAAATCCTACCAGATCCTGGTTCAGACCCGGGCGGTCCAGCTGGTCAAAGGCGCCCTGATCATGGGCCTGATCTATCTGGCGGCTTTTTTCCTGCGCCTCAACACGCTTCTCTGGATCCTCAACCTGCTGGTTCCCGGCCTGGTCATCGGTATCGCCATCATTTTTCAGCCGGAGCTCCGGCGGATTTTCACCCGAATCGGAACCCGGACCTGGTTACGACTTCGCCCGCGCGTGCGCTCCTACCACCTGGACGCGGTCTTGAACGCAACGGAGATGCTCTCCGCCAAGCGCTGCGGCAGCCTGATCGTGTTTACCCGGAACATCGGTTTGAATACGATCATCGAGACGGGAACCCGGGTGAACGCGGATTTGACCTCGAGTCTGATCCTGACGATTTTCACGGAAGGCAGCCCTCTTCACGACGGGGCCGTAGTTATCCACGAAGACAAGATCATCGCGGCTGGCTGCTTTCTGCCGATATCCGAGCAGCCGGATATCCGGCGCTCCTTCGGTACCCGCCATCGGGCCGCTCTGGGCTTGGCCGAGGAGACGGACGCGGTGATCCTCGTGGTGTCGGAAGAAAACGGGGCCGTATCTCTGGCCTATGATGCAAACCTGCTCTACGACCTGTCCCTCCCGGAGGTTTCTCGAGCTCTGAAACGACTGATCGAGTACCAGGGGGAAGCGCTGGAGGAGGCCGAGGCTTGAAAACCAGAAGGTTTCTGGAGAGCATCTTCTCCAGCTGGCCGGCAAAGATCATTTCCCTGGCTGCGGCGGCTCTGTTGTTTCTCTTCTACAGAGTCAATACCATGGATGAACGCTTTTTCAGCGTTCCCCTGGAGGTCGATCCTCCCACCGGACTGGCCATCAGCAAACCCTATCCCAAGAGTGCCCGGGTGACGCTGCGGGGCAAGGAGGAAGCCATCTTTTCGGTGATCGAAGAGGACGTGGAGGTATACGCCGATTTCGACCGTTTCCAGTCGGAGGGCCAGTTTCGCATACCGGTTCGGGTCGTTCGTCGTGGAAGTTCTTTGAACATCGAACCCCTGGACATTCGGGTGGAGCCGGCGGAGATTTCGGTGGTTCTGGAACGGAGAATAGAAAAAACCGTCGCCCTGGAGGCGGTGATCCGGGGATCCCCGCCGGCGGGCTACGATCTGGTTCAGTACACGATCGTCCCGGACAGCGTTCAGATCTCGGGACCCAGGAGCATCGTCAACTCGATCGAGACGATCCAGCTGGAGGAGATCGACCTGGACGGGCGTACCGAAGATTTCACAGAGCAGGTGATGATCGTAGAGGAGAATCCCCTGGTGGACTATCCCCGTGAGCGGGCCATTGTCTTTCGGGGAATCGTGCGGGAGGCGGTGATTATCAAGACCTTCGAGGATATCGATATCATCAGCATCGATCTGTCCCCGGATCTCAGACTGGCAGAGCCTCTTCCAAAGGGCAGCATTCGCATACAGGGAAATCAGCGTGCGATTGAAGCGCTGCCGCTGGAGCAGCTTCGACTGGTCATTGATTGCGGGGAGATCGAAAAACCCGGACCGCAGACGCTGTATCCGCAGCCGGATATTCCGCCCGAGTTCGTGGTTCTGAAATTCGAACCGCAAAAACTAGATTTGACATTTATCCTATCTGGGATGGAGGAGTAACAGGAATGATTTTGGGAATCGGCATCGATGTAGTTCACGTATATCGGTTGAAGCGCTGGGAAAAGATACCGGGGCTGTTCCGGCGTTTCTTTCATGACGAGGAATTGAGGGTGGCCCTTCCGAAAGGGGAGGCGGGTATCTTGAGTTTAGCCGCGCGTTTTGCCGCCAAAGAGGCCTTCGGCAAAGCCCTGGGCACGGGACTGCATGGTTTTTCCCTGAAGGAAATCGCGGTGATGAACGACGAGCTCGGCAAACCCCACCTCCACCTGTCCGGACAGGCGCAGGAGTCTTTGGAGAAACTTGGAGGTACAAACGTGTTCATCTCGTTGAGCCATGAACGGGACAACGCCCTGGCCATGGTTGTAATCGAGGGGGATTGATGTCGGATCAAGACCAGGAAGCGAAGAAGACCACCTTTTTCAGCAAGAACCCGATCGTGTGTCCCGTATGCGAGACCAGCTTCTACAGAGAGGATCTGCTGTCCGGAGGCGGACGCCTGATCGCCGGCGAGCTGACCGAGGAGCTGCACCGCACCTACGAGCCGTCCAAGAAATATGGAGAGCTTTATCCTCTGGTGTACGCCGTGATGGTCTGTCCCAGCTGTTACTATGCCGCCTACCCGCAGGATTTTCTCGAGATCAGTGAGGAGTTAGTCGAGGCGCTGCGCGGGCAGACCGACAGACGCGTTCAAAGCGTGTCCCTGGTATTCAAGGATCTGGATTTTACGAACTATCGGGGATTGAAGGAAGGCGCGGCCAGCTATTACCTGGCCATGATGTGTTATGACCTGCTGGACAGGCACTACTCACCGACCCTCAAAAGGGCACTATCGGCTCTGCGCGCAGCGTGGCTGCTGGACTCGGTTCATCGCAAAACATTCAGCGAGAACTACGATTACCTCTCCCGTCTTTTCTACCGCAAGGCCCGTTTCTTCTACATGCAGGCCATCGAGATGGCTCAGAACGGGCAGGAGCCCCTGGAAGCCCACGTCAACTTCGGTCCGGACCTGGACAAGAATTACGGCTACGACGGCCTGCTGTATATTGCCGGTCTGCTGGAATACAAGTACGGTCCCCGAAAGCACTCGGAGAAACGGATCAAGAGCCTGGAGAACGCCAAGAGGATCGTATCGAAGCTCTTCGGGACGGGGAAGGCCTCCAAGAGCAAACCCTCGGCTATCCTGGATAAGGCGCGGGAGCTGTACGACGAGATGAACAAAGAGATCAAACAGCTCCAGGGGCAGGGTTAGACGAATTTGGTTCGCAATATTCGCCTGACCCTCGCCTATGATGGAACCGAGTTTTCAGGTTGGCAGGTTCAGAGCAACGCCCGTACGGTGCAGGGGGATATCGAGGAGGCTCTGCGGCGAATGCACGACCATCCCGTGCGCATCCAGGGGGCCGGCCGTACCGATTCCGGGGTGCATGCCAGCGGCCAGGTAGGCAACTTTTTCACGGATCTGGATTCCATAGAACCTTCCCGCTGGCACATCGCCCTGAACTCCTACCTTCCGCCGGATGTCCGGGCGCTGGACAGCAGGGAGGCGCCGGTAGTATTCAACGCCAAGAACAACGCCCGCCAAAGGGTGTATCGCTACTATCTCTATACCGCGACCGTGGGCCTGCCCCACCTGCGGCTGTACTGCTGGAAGATCCGCCGGCGTCCCGATCTGCGGGCGCTCAACGCCCTGGCGTCGGTATTCTTAGGGGAGCACGATTTCACTACCTTTGCCGCCGCCGGGGACAGCAGCAGGTCCAAGGTGCGCAGGGTGGATGCGGCCTGTTTCTTTCCCGAAGGTCCATTCCTCTGTTTCAAGGTGGCGGCCAGCTCCTTCGTGTGGAAGATGGTGCGCAGCATGTTGGGTACGATTCTGGAATACGAGCAAAAAACCTTGCCTCCGGCTGCTCTTGCCGAGGCTCTGAAATCCCGGGATCGATCTCAGGCCGGGATGAGCGCGCCGGCCCGGGGTCTGTTTCTAGAAAGGGTACTGTACGATGGGGATGAACGAATCTGAAATCTACCGGCTGCTCAACCTCGCCGAAGACTACGTCCTGGACGGTTTCCGCCGCAATCATCCGCCGCTGGTTCGTTCTACCGACGCAGCGGAACAGGATTCCGATGCTCCCCAATCTCCGGAGCAGATAATGGACCACATCGCCCGGCAGGTGGCCGGCTGTACGCGCTGTGCCCTGCACCGGGAGCGCCGACAGACGGTTTCCGGGGAGGGAGTGTTTGATCCGCTGGTGATGGTGATCGGGGAGGGTCCGGGGGCGGAGGAGGATCGAAGCGGAAGGCCCTTCGTGGGCAGAGCCGGGCAGTACCTGGATCGCTGGCTTGCGGCCATAGGTCTGGATCGAAAGACGAACTGTTTTCTCGGCAACATCGTAAAATGCCGTCCGCCGGGAAACCGGGATCCCCTTCCTGAGGAGGCCGAGGCCTGCCTGCCCTACCTGAAGCGGCAGATCGAAGTACTCAACCCCCGGGCTATCCTCACGGTGGGCCGCATCGCCACCCAGATTCTCTGCGCCCGCAGCGAGGGCATCGGACAACTGCGGGGAAAAGATCTGGATTACCGAGGTGTACCCGTGGTGGCAACCTATCACCCCAGCGCGGTGCTGCGAAATACCGATCTTCGGGCCGCGGTGTGGGAGGACCTGAAGCGGCTGCGGGCGCTGCCGGTTCTCACCCGGAGCCCGGCCGGTGGTCAGGGCGTCGGTGGCGAGGGCTCACCCGAGTAAGCGCCATGAGCCCCGCCAAGGATCGCCTGGTCGACGTTGTCTTCAACCTCCCCATCCATCAGAAGTTCACCTATGCCGTTCCGGAAGGTCTGGACATCACAACCGGCTACCGGGTCCTGGCCCCATTCGGGTCGCGCAGGCTCACCGGCTACGTAGTGGGCGGAAGCGCTTCCCCACCTCCGGGCGTGCCGGAGATCAAGCAGATCCAACGCCCCGTCGACAAACGACCTCTATTCGATCAGCGATTGCTCGAGCTGGCCGGCTGGCTCTCCGACATGTACCTGTGTTCCCTCGGTGAAGCCCTGGCCACCATGCTGCCCGGGGGACGGCGGGAGGTGGAACCCGAGGAGATGGGCGGGGACCTGGCCGTGTCCAAAGACATAACCCTCTCAGCCCACCAGCGCGGTGCGATCGATAGTATCTGCGCGGCAGACGGGGGAGTATTCTACCTGCACGGGGTCACCGGCTCGGGCAAAACAGAGGTTTTTCTTCAGGTCAGTCGGGAGATGCTGCGACGGGGCAGGGGGGTGATCTATCTGGTTCCCGAGATCTCCCTGACCCATCAGGTGATCGATGTATTTCAGGCCTTTCTGGATCAGCCCGTGGCGGTCCTGCACTCAGGGCTCACCCCCTCCCAGAGGTTGACGACCTGGCTGGACCTGCTGGACGGGAACGTCGGGCTGGTGATCGGGGCTCGGAGCGCCGTGTTCGCCCCGGTTGCCGATCTCGGTTTGATCATCATAGACGAGGAGCACGAGGGTTCCTACAAGTCGGGGACCACTCCCCGTTACCATGCCCGGCAGGTGGCCATGCATCGCGGCCGCAGGGAAAACGCCGTATTGGTGATGGGAAGCGCGACCCCCTCCCTGGAGGCCTTTCACTACATGCGTACGGGAAAGCTCGAACGTCTCAGCCTGCCCGAACGCTTGAGCGGGGGGAGCATGCCCGCGGTGCGGATCCAGGATCTGAACGGTGAATCCGTTCCCCTGTCCAAAGCGCTCATCCAGGAAATCCGCCGTACCCACGAAGAGGGCCGCCAGAGCATCCTGTTTCTCAACCGCCGAGGTTTCAGCTACTTCTTTCACTGCCGAAGCTGCGGATACGAGATGAAGTGCAGGAACTGTTCGGTCAGCCTGACCTTCCACAAAAACAAGAACAGCATGATCTGCCACTACTGCGGGTACCACAGCCGTCCCGTGGATATATGTCCCGAGTGCGGTTCCATGGAGGTGGGCTACTCCGGCTTCGGGACCGAGCGGATCGAAGAGGAGATCCAGCGGCTGTTCCCCGAACTAACGGTGCGGCGGGTGGATACCGATTCGGTGCGCAACAAGCTGCGCCTGAAAGAGATCCTGAACGAGTTTCACGCCGGCAGGATCGACATCCTGCTGGGCACCCAGATGGTGGCCAAGGGTCTGAACTTCCCGGGGGTGAAACTGGTGGGCATCATCTCCGCGGATACGGGGCTGCAGTTACCCGATTTTCGCGCAGCCGAGCGCACCTTCGACCTGATCGTGCAGGTCTCCGGAAGGGCCGGCCGCTTTCATCCCGACGGGAAAGTGCTGGTGCAGACATTCCTTCCTAACAACGAAACGATCCACCTGGCGGCCCGGGCGGATCTGGACACCTTCTACAAAAAGGAACTGGAGGCGCGAAAGGCTCTGGGTTTTCCTCCGTTTACCCGACTGATCCGTTTAGTGTTCCGCGCCCGCAGCGCGGCCGGATCCCGGGGTGCGGCCGCCGCCTTTGCCCGGAGCCTTCAGGCTGCCGATCCGGGGGCGAGCGGTATGGAGGTGTTGGGACCTGTCGAATGTCCTCTCTCGGTCATTGCCGGCAACCACAGGAACCATCTGATCTTCCGCTCCAACAATTTCCGGAACCTCCATACCCTGGTCCGGCGCAGTCTGGAGCGTTTTCAGGTTCCCGCCGGGGTTTACGTGGAGGTGGATGTGGATCCGGTGTCGCTGCTGTAGCTTCGTTGACTTTCCCCTCTCCCTTTAGTATCGTTATTTCAGGACATAGCAAATGTTGAATATAGTCACCCTTGGCGACGAACGATTGACAAAGCACTCGATTGTAGTCCCCGACTTCGACGGAGAGATCGAGACTCTGGCCGAACAGATGTTCGAAACCATGTACGCCAACAAGGGGGTCGGGCTGGCCGCTGTACAGGTGGGCAAGCTGATCCGGCTGTTCATCACCCATATCCCCGATGACGGTCCCAGGGTATTCATCAATCCGGAGGTGGTGGAAACCTCGTTCGAGCAGGGAACCTTCGAAGAGGGCTGCCTCAGCATCCCCGAGGTTAACGCCGATGTCATCCGTCCTGCCCACGTGAAGGTCCAGGCCTGGAACCTCAAGGGGAGGCCTTTTTTCATGGATGCCGACGATCTGCTGTCCCGGGTGGTCCAGCATGAGCTCGATCACCTGAACGGAGTGTTGTTCATAGACCGTCTCGATCCTAAAAAACGGGAACGGCTGGTTAAACGCTACGAAAAAGTCAGCAACGGCTGATGCGCATCCTCTTTGCCGGCAGTCCGGATTTTGCCGTACCCTCGCTGGTGGCTGTCCACAAGGCATTCCCGATCGCCGCGGTGCTCACCAATCCCGACAGACCGGTGGGCAGGGGCAAGCAACCTGTTGCCACGCCTGTGAAGCGCAGAGCCTTGGCCTTCGATCTTCCGGTTCTCCAGCCTACGGCTTTGGATGCTTCGTTCCTGGAACAGGTGCGCTCTGTTCAGCCTGAGCTCCTCGTGGTCGTCGCCTTCGGGCGGATCTTCAGCAGGGAGTTTCTCGGGCTGTTTTCTCGGGGTGGAGTAAACCTGCATGCCTCCCTTTTGCCCAAGTACAGGGGGCCCTCGCCCATTACGGCCGCGATTTTGAATGGGGAAAACCGGACCGGAGTGACCGTGCAGCGACTGGCCCTGAAGATGGATGCGGGGGATATCCTGGGCTCCCGTTCACTGCCCCTGACCGGGCGGGAAAGGGCAGGCTCCCTCTCCACGATCCTGGCCGGGCTGGGCGCCGAGCTTCTCCCCGCGATCCTGAAGGATCTGGAGCAGGGCCGGGTCTGCCCGGTCGCCCAGGATGAGTCCAAGGCCAGCTACTGCAGGCTGGTGAGCAAGGAGGACGGGCGGATCGATTGGAGCGCCGAAGCCGAGACGATCGAACGCATGATCCGGGCCTACGATCCCTGGCCTCGGGCTTTCACAACCTTCGAGGCTCAGCGTCTTAACCTCCTGGCAGGCGGGGTATATCCGGAAAGCGCCGCTACCGCCGGAAAAAAGCGGGGACTTGTGCTTGCTGTCGACAATCGGTATGGTATCCTGGTGAACACCGGAGCGGGGGTGTTGTATATTTCCAGTCTGCAGCTTCAAGCCAGGAGGCCGCTGGACTGGCGCTCCTTTCTCAACGGTCAGCAAGATTTCATCGGCGCACAGCTGGGAGAATAGAGATGAGCAGCATCATGCGGATATTTCCCAATCAGAAAGATCCTCCCGAGCGGCGGAACTTCAAACTGGTCGTCCTCCTGGTCGTGGCCATGTTCGTGCTTATGGTCCTGATCGGTTTTATCACCTTTTGGCTGTCGGTTCGGGGCGCCGAGGAGGTCCTGGTACCGAATGTGGAAAACAAGGAGCTGATCGCCGCGCTCATCGAGCTTCAGGAAAAAGAGCTGTATCCCCGGCTGCAGGTCCGCTATTCCTCCGACTACGAAAAGGGGATGGTGATCGAGCAGCGACCATCCTCCGGAACGATCGTTCGCGTGGGCCGTCGGATCATTCTGACGGTGAGCAGGGGACCGGTCATCGACAGGGTGGAGGACTACGTGGGACAGAAGCTGGAGGACGTGCAGATCCACCTGCAGACGCTCTTTGCCTCCTATCGGGCCCTTCTGAAGATCAAAGAGCCGGTTTCCTACGTCTTCGACCCCCAGCCGGCGGGCACGATTCTGGCTCAGAAGCCCGAGCCGGGCACGGTGATCGACAGCGTCACCGAGCTGGACCTGGTTGTCAGCCGAGGCCCCCGCGGGGAACTGGTGGAGGTTCCGGAGTTCATGGACATGGAGTTCCAGAACGCCCTTGCCCAGTTGTCCAGTGCCAACTTCCCCTTCATCTTCTCGGTCAAGCGCGCGGAGGGAAAGGAGAGAGCGGGGGTGATCGTTTCCCAGACACCGGAGGCGGAGAGCGAGGTGCCCTACGGCTCGGTTATTCAGCTGACCATGACCCGGCCCCAACGGGTTCCCCGCGGTCAGGTGTTCGGCGTGTTCGAATACGTGCTTCCCGCTTATCCGATCATGGTGGATATCACCCTGGACTCGATTTCGCAGGAGGGAAACACCACCATCCTGGCCATGAAGCATCCCGGCGGACCGATCTCCATCCCCTACATCGTGGCGGAGGACAGCGAGCTGGTCCTGTACATCTTCGACCAGGAGGAGATCCGCCAGCCGGCCGGCGTGGGGCAGTAGGGAAGCCGGCCGGCCGGCGGATCTGGCCTGCAGCGCGGCCAAACTGAAGCGCTCCAATTCACTGAAGGGCTTTCACCCGGGCAGCAGGCACCCAGGCAGTAGAGTTGACAGCTCAACCGGGGGTGCGCTATATTTTAGCTGCAAACCAGGCGAGCGTCGTATAATGGTTATTACCCGAGCTTCCCAAGCTCGTGACGGGGGTTCGATTCCCCTCGCTCGCTTTTTTAATCTTTATGAAACAAGCATTTAGAACCCCGCCTCTTAGCGGGTTTTTTTGTAACCACCGATTGTGAACGAAAGTGTGAACAGTTTTTTGTTTTCTCGAAGCAAGGATAACGTTGTTATTGTTGATGCTTTATAGAAGGAGGCGGAATGAAACCGTCTCGATTGTTCAAACGAGGCCGCATCTGGTACTACCTGATTGCCCGACGACACTATGTTCCATACCACTCGTGAAACAAATCGTGGTCGAGCTGAGCAGCAGGTACTACCCATCCTAGGGCGGACACCCCTCTGTCTCGAGCACAGTCCATGGCAGCAATCTAATTGACTGCACTGCATGGTATTGTATATCGTTGTTAGTGGGTCAAGCGCATTTTTGCTACAGAATTGCTACCGGGTTCGGATGCTTTCCCGGCCGAGGGAACAGATAATCTGGCTGCAAAAACTCCCGCTCGCCGGACCTGAGTCCTTGACGCCGATGCGCGTTCGGGAATATTATCGTCTCGTGAGGGGAGTCATCTGCTTTGAGT